>JAYTQI010000027.1:0-5579 GCA_043746825.1 Hyphomicrobium sp.
GCATGACTCGGTGTTGGCGAATACTAAGGGCGGCGGTGCAGCCGTCATCCCTATTCCTGCCGGCACAGACGGCGTCGCCGCCATTGAGACAGTTGCGGCGTATGTGATGAGCGGCAAAGCTTTAGGCCGTGCGCTTGTCACGCTGCAGATGGCCAACAATGAAACCGGCGTGATCCAGTCAGTTGCGGATCTGGCGAGCTTCGCGCGCGATCATGGCTTGCGTGTCCACACCGATGCGGTTCAGGCCGTTGGCCGTATCGCCATCGATTTCCGCGAACTCGGCGTCGATACGCTCGCGCTATCGGCTCACAAGATGGGCGGGCCAAAAGGTGTTGGCGCTCTGGTGATCCGCGACGGCTTTGACCTCTTAGGCCTTATTCGCGGTGGCGGACAAGAGCGCCGCCGCCGGGCTGGCACTGAGAACGTCGCCGCTATTGCTGGTTTTGGCGCGGCAGCCGTTGTGGCGGTAAGCGGACTGCAAGATGTTGGGCGCATCGCTGCGTTGCGCGATCACTTGGAAGCCAGTGTTCGCGCCGCGTCGTCCGGCGCCATTGTGATTGGCGCCAACGCGCCGCGCCTTGCCAACACGTCTTTGCTGGCGCTTAAGGGCAAGTTTGCCGAAAATCTGATTATCAAGTTAGATTTGGTTGGCATTTCAGTCAGTGCCGGATCGGCCTGTTCGTCGGGCAAGGTTGGGCAGAGCCATGTTTTGACGGCGATGGGGCTCGATCCGCAGGTCGCGTCGAGCGCGATCCGCGTCAGCCTAGGGCCGGAAACATCTGAGACCGATATCGCGGCGTTCCTCGCCGCCTGGACAACAATCGCGAAACAGCCGGCGCTTGCCGCTTAGCAAACAATCCAGCGCTAAGTGCCGCTGAACATGGAGACGTGAAGACAATGGCCGCAGTTAAGGAAACGATCGATCGGGTCAAGACCATCGACGTTGACCAGTACAAGTACGGGTTTGAGACCAAGATCGAGAGCGTGAAAGCGCCCAAGGGTCTGGATGAATCGACCGTGCGTTATATCTCGGCGCAAAAGAACGAACCGGCCTGGATGCTAGAGTGGCGCTTGGACGCGTTCACACGCTGGAAGGCCATGACAGAGCCAACCTGGGCCAAGGTGCATTACCCCAAGATCGATTTCCAGGATCAGTATTATTACTCGGCGCCGAAATCGACCACGGGACCATCGAGTCTAGCCGAGGTCGATCCGGAGTTGCTGGCGACCTATAAGAAGCTTGGCATTCCGCTGAAGGAGCAGGAAATTCTGGCCGGCGTGACATCCTCGCGCGTTGCGGTGGATGCGGTGTTTGACAGCGTCTCGGTTGTGACGACATTCAAAGATGAACTCAGGAAAGCTGGCGTCATTTTCTGCTCGTTCTCGGAAGCGGTGCGTGAGCATCCAGACCTTATCAAAAAGTATCTGGGCAGCGTCGTGCCGCAGAGCGACAACTATTACGCGGCCTTAAACGCGGCGGTGTTCTCTGACGGCTCGTTTGTTTACATTCCTGAGGGCGTGCGTTGCCCAATGGAATTATCGACCTACTTCCGCATCAACGAAAAAAACACCGGCCAGTTCGAACGCACGCTTATCATCGCCGAGAAGGGTGCGTATGTGTCCTACCTCGAGGGCTGCACCGCGCCGATGCGCGACGAGCACCAGCTGCACGCCGCTGTCGTCGAACTCGTCGCCATGGATGAAGCCGAGATCAAATATTCGACGGTCCAGAACTGGTACCCCGGCGACAAGAATGGCAAGGGCGGGATTTACATCTTCGTGACCAAGCGCGGCGATGCCCGCGGCCATCACTCGAAGATTTCCTGGACCCAGGTTGAAACAGGGTCCGCGATCACCTGGAAGTACCCGAGCTGCATTCTGCGCGGCGACTATTCGCGCGGCGAATTCTATTCGATTGCGGTCTCGAACGGCTATCAGCAGGTCGATAGCGGCACCAAGATGATCCACTTGGGGAAGAACTCCTCAAGCCGCATTATCTCCAAGGGCATCGCCGCCGGGCATTCGCAGAACACCTATCGCGGGCTGGTGTCGGCGCACCGCAAGGCGACGAACGTGCGCAACTTTACCAATTGCGACTCACTTCTGATCGGCGACAAGTGCGGCGCCCATACCGTGCCCTATATCGAAGCCAAGAATTCGTCAGCGCATTTCGAGCATGAAGCCACAACATCCAAAATTTCCGATGACATGCTGTTCTATTGCCAGCAGCGCGGCTTGTCGAAAGAAGAAGCCATCGCCCTCGTCGTCAACGGCTTTGTGCGCGATGTGCTGCAACATTTGCCGATGGAATTCATGGCTGAGACGCAGAAGCTGATTGGGATTAGTTTGGAAGGGAGCGTTGGGTAGTCATGAGCGACTATTGGTTCAAACCGAAAACGCATGGATACGGCGCCTATCCAATTAATTGGAAGGGTTGGGCAGTTATCGCCGCGTTCGCTGTCGGTCTGCTGGTCATCATGTGGCCGTGGGTGATTGCGCCGGCGTTGTCAAACATACCGCCTACCGTTGCCGGGATCGTGGGTACGCTTATAGCTGCCGCAGTTGCAACACTTGGCTTTCTGAAACTCGTTAAAGCCAAGACTGATGGCGATTGGGCCTGGCGATGGGGCCAGAAAAACAAAGAATAGGATCGCGCAGCGTGTGCCTTCGAATGAACCGGAGTTGAACTGAAAATGCTCGAAATTAAAAACCTGCACGTGAAGCTCGCGGATGAAGACAAGGCGATCCTCAAGGGCCTATCGCTGAAGGTGCCAGCTGGCGAAGTCCACGCCATTATGGGCCCAAATGGCTCGGGCAAATCCACGCTCGCCTATGTCCTTGCGGGCCGCGCTGGATATGAGGTCACCGAAGGCGACGTCCTATGGAACAACGAGAGCATCCTCGGCATGGAACCGGATGAGCGCGCCGCCAAGGGCGTGTTCCTGGCCTTCCAATATCCCATGGAAATTCCAGGCGTCGCAGGGCTGACGTTTCTGCGCACCGCCACCAACGCTTTGCGCAAGAAACGCGGGCAGGACGAGCTGACAACACCGGCTTTCCTGAAACTCGTCAAGGAAAAGGGCGCGAAACTTAACATCGATGTCGAGATGCTGAAGCGCCCGGTCAATGTCGGGTTCTCAGGTGGCGAAAAGAAGCGTTCCGAAATTCTGCAAATGGCGCTGTTGGAGCCAAGCCTGTGCGTTCTCGATGAAACGGATTCAGGCCTCGACATCGATGCGCTGCGCATCGTCTCGGAAGGCGTCAATGCCTTGCGCGACAAAGACCGCGCCTTTGTGGTCATCACCCATTATCAGCGGCTGTTGAATTACATCGTGCCCGACAAGGTCCACGTGCTGTCGGACGGCAAAATTCAGAAAACCGGCGGCAAGGAACTGGCGCTGGAACTCGAGAAATCGGGTTATGTTGGCTTTGCGGGTAAGGCGGCGTAATCAAAGAAACGTAGGTTGGGTAGAGGCCGCTTTGCACTCGGCCGAAACCCAACAATCAAGACCAGAGACTATTGATGCAAAGTTGTTGGGTTTCGCGCGGATTGTTGAGAAAAATTAAGAACGAACATCTGGGCCGCGCTCTACCCAACCTACAAGTGAGACCACCGAATGAACGTCGCCGTGATGAAAACCAAAGCCGAGCAAGGGCTCTCTGAAGCCTTCGAGGCTGCGTTGCCGAAGTTGCCGGGCAGCGATGCCGTGCGCGAAGCCCGCGTGGCTGCGATTGGCCGCTTCACTGCCAGCGGCTTGCCGCATCGCCGCGTCGAAGAGTGGAAATATACTGATCTTCGCGTTGCAATAAAAGAGACGCTGCCGGTTTCGCTCGATGATACTGCCAAGGTTACGACTGGCGATCTCATCGTCGCGCTCGGTCCGCTCGCTCACATCGACGCCCACCGCATCACTTTCGTCAATGGCCGCTGCCGCGCCGACTTGTCCGATCTTGGCGGTGCAGAAGGTCTTGAGGTCAAACCTCTAGGTGGCGCGCTCACTGCCGCGCCCGCAAAGGTCGGCGCTGGGCTCGCCGCCGTCACGGGTCCTGCCAACGATGCGGTCTCGGCGCTCAATACCGCTTTCATGAGCGATGGCGCGATTGTGCGGATCGCAACGAACGCCAAGGTCGCGAAACCGCTGCTGATCGTATTCGTGCGCGCCGGCACAGAGGCCCATTTCGTTACCGTCCGCAATATTATCTCAGCGGGCGAGGGCTCAGAGGCAACGATCCTTGAAGCCCACATCGTATTGCCAGGTTCCTCGAAAGACGCTCAGACCAACGCTCTGAGCGAAGTCACGGTGGGCAAGGGTGCAACGCTCACGCACATCAAAGTCGCAAGCGACGAGGGCAAGGCCGTCCATCTCGCCAATTGGAATGTCGCCATGGCGGCGGATTGCAGCTATCGCGGTTTCCAGTACACGGCTGGCACCGGCCTCGCCCGCAGCCAGATTTTTGCGACCTATCAAGGAGAGAATACCAAGCTTGATCTCTCAGGCGCGTACCTTGCGCGCGGCGGTGAACATATCGATACAACTCTGGTGGTTGATCACGCCGTGCCGCATTGCGAGAGCCGCGAACTGTTCAAAGGCGTCCTCGATGACCATGCCCGTGGCGTGTTTCAAGGCAAAATCATTGTCCGTCCCGACGCCCAGAAGACCGATGGCAAGCAGATGGCACAGGTTTTGATGCTGTCACCTGATGCCGAGTTTGATTCGAAGCCTGAGCTTGAAATCTACGCCGACGACGTTGTTTGCGGCCACGGCACGACCTCGACGGAACTCGACGCCGACATGCTGTTCTATTGCATGTCGCGCGGCATTCCCCAAAATGAGGCACGGGCGTTGCTAATTGAGTCGTTTATCGGCGAAGCCATCGACAAAGTTGAAAACGACGAAATTCGCGCCGCGCTGATGGCGTATGCCGTCGAATGGCTGCGCAAAGTCAAGGCTTAATGAGGACTGGAAAGGTGATGGCTAGCGAAGCTAGAAAATTGGAACCGCATAGCGCATCTAGCGGTATCGCAGGCGCGGCTTATGACGTCGCGCGCATCCGCGCTGATTTCCCGATCCTATATCGCGAGGTCCACGGCAAGCCGCTGATCTATCTCGACAATGGTGCGTCGGCTCAAAAGCCGCGCTCGGTGATTGAGGCTATGGATCATGCGCTGCGCTTTGAATACGCCAATGTCCATCGCGGCTTGCATCACCTCTCGAACGTCGCGACCGAGCACTATGAAGCCGCCCGCGAAACCACGCGCCGTTTTCTGAACGCGGACAGTGCCGACGAGATCATATTCACCCGCAACGCCACGAGCGCGATCAACTTAGTCGCAAGCTGCGTCGGCGAGAGTGAGATTAAAGAGGGCGACGAGATTGTTCTCACGATCATGGAGCACCACGCCAATATCGTGCCGTGGCATTACTTGCGCACCAAGCGCGGCGCGGTTTTGAAGTGGACGCCGATGAATGACCGTGGCGAACTTCTGATCGACGAATTTGAGCAGCTGCTGACCAAAAAGACCAAGATGGTCGCGGTCACCCACATGTCGAACGTGCTCGGCACCGTCAACCCGGTCA
>JAYTQI010000028.1:0-2550 GCA_043746825.1 Hyphomicrobium sp.
TCGTATGTTTCGCCCGGCCAGCCGCGCAAAGTTACGCTGTTTGAGGAAACCGAGATGTGGGTGGTCGGCTATGCTTTTCCGGCGTTCTGGCGGCCAACAACCGCGACGGTGCGGATCGGCAACCGGGTTGAAACCGGCATCCATATGATCCAGGTCTGGCTGTTGCGGACAGACGGCGCGGAGGAAGTGCTCGTACTCTATCCGCAGGACGGCTATTGGCGGCCGCGGCCGATGACGCCGCCGAGTATGCGCACCACCGGCTATGGCTCGTCGTTTCTGGTTGGGCCGATTGACCGCGAGGGCCGCCCGCATGTCAAAATCAAGGAAGTTGTGTTTGATCCGAAATCGCGCACCTTCACGCTCGATTTTGAGAAGGGCGGCAATGCCACGGTGCGCATTGCGTCCGTTGACTCAAACCGGATGGCGCTGGACGTGGCGTTCGATAAACCGATTGCTGGCAGCCCGTTCGCGATGCTGCGCTCGATGTACGTCACCGAGTTCAACAACGATGTGGCGCGCATTGCGGTGCGTGAAAAAGGCGCCAACAGCTGGCGCGAGGACAACATCATGAAGTTTGATCACGCGACAGCGACAGATATTTGGGCCGGCCGCTTAGCGCCCTCGCAGCACAACACCTCGTCGCCCGATATCGTATTCAACTCGTTTTCCGATGGCCCGTATCCGAAGCGTCCGAAGAACGAACCCCCGCCGGGGACACCGGGGAAGAAGTGAGGGGCCTACCACCTCAACTCCACCATTGCCCCAATCGCAGACGGCGTGCCGGGGGTGAAGAGGCTAGCGAGTTTTTGGGGGGAGAGGTTAGCGCCGTCCATCGTCTCGTGGCGGTGGATGCCGGACGCTACAAACAGCGCGTCGCAGGCGAAATTTTCTGCGCCCTTTAAATCGGTGCGGACGGCATCGCCAATGACCAGGCATTTGTCGCGCGGCACGTTTTTGTTGCGTAACGCTTCGGCTTTGTGATGAGCGGTCTCGTAGGCGCTGAGGTGCGGTTTGCCGGCCCAATACACTGGCCCGCCCATGTGCTGATAAATGTCGGCGATGGCGCCCGCGCAATACAACATTGTGCCGCCGACATCGACCACGAGATCGGGATTGGCGCACACGAATGGCAGTTTGAGTTTCAAAGCTTTCGCGAGGATGGGGCGGTAATCCTCGGGCGTTTCAACGCGATCATCGGTCAGGCCGGTGCAGATGACGGCTTGCGCCTCAATTAGCGGCACAGAGCGGGCCGTCAGCGCTTTGAACAGTGCGGCGTCACGTTCTTGCGGGCCGATGCAATAGAGCGATGTGAACCCGCGCTCTTTAACATGCGTCAAGGCGATGTCGCCCGAGGACACAATATCGTCCCAGGTATCTTCCGGTACATGGCAGCGCTTCAGCATAAATTCGACGCGGGCTTTCGGCACCGGCGCGTTCGAGACCAGAATGACCGTGCCGCCATTGTCGCGAAAGTGTTTGAGCGCAGCGCAAGCGCCCTCAAATGCGGTGAGGCCATTGTGGACGACGCCCCAAACATCGCAAAACAGCGCGTCGTACCTGCTGAGCAGTTCTCCAGCGTGATCAAGAATGGGGGGAACGCCGCCAACCGGCTTTTTGGATTTTGCGGTCACGGGCGCTCTGAGATTGCAGGGCTTGAGAAGAGAAATGGTGCCGACTGTAGGATTTGAACCTACGACCCCCTGATTACAAATCAGGTGCACTACCACTGTGCTAAGCCGGCTTTTGTGAATGGCGTGTGGTGGCTTTTGCCACCTCAGCCGCGCCGCTTATAGCGCGATTGACCGTCGAGAACCAGCCCTGAGAAAACTTGGCCGCGCGTAGAGGTCAATCAGCTCATATCCGCCCGCGCGGCTTATGGTATGGGGCCCGAGAATCCCGCTTTTTGGCGAAATCGAGATAGCGCCGATTGTGACTTCGTCAAAGTGGTGCGGGTCGAGGCCGGTGATTCGTTTGAGAGTGATTTGGCCGCCATAGTTTTTAGAGCAATCCTGGGCTGCACGCATCAAGGTCTCACCGTCGTGCCAGAACGGACCTGCCGGGCGGGCTGAGCGGGCGTCAACAAGAACTGGGTTGCGGGCATGCGGGCGCCAGGGACCGGTCAGGGTGTCCGAGTAAAACAGCGACAGCGCGTCCCAGCTTGAGCTTTGATACGCGGTTGTGCTGGCGGCAATCCAGAATTGCCCGGCGTGAGAAAATAGCGTGGCGTCATGCAGAGGTTGATCAACGATACGGGCTTGCTTGACCCAACGATAAGGAAAACCCTCAGCCCTGTAGAGATCGAGACCGCCCCCGCCTGCCGCTTCCGGCAGCATCCAGATCTCTTTGCCAAGCGTGAACACCTGCGGGTAGGAGAGATGATGCGGGACATCGAGAACGGGAATGGGCAGCGAGGCCGCGCCATGTTCCGAAATCGTGAAATGCGAGATGATGCCCTTATTCGTTTGCGCCGGAAACTCTTCGACGAAGACGTGGGTCGAGCCCTCGTGCTCAAAGGCGAACGGGTCGGCGTAGAAGCGGTTGCCGTCATCG
>JAYTQI010000029.1:0-13038 GCA_043746825.1 Hyphomicrobium sp.
CAGACTACGAATCTGGGGGTCGGAGGTTCGAATCCTTCCGGGCGCGCCAATGATTTCAATGGGTTAGGTGGTGTCAAGCCGTCAGGCGTAGGTTCAAAACCTTCAATTCCTACCACGGTGCTACCACGATAGTGCGCAACCTGCGATCTCCCCCACCGTCTCTTCGTAGTCCGTCGCGCTCCGCTTCGCTCCGACAGTCGGCTACGCCTCCTTCGCTCCGGGCGCTCATACGCTCACGAGCGTTCGCTACTTCGCTTGAAGGTGCTCTACGTCTCGCTTCGCTCGACTATCCAGCTTAGATGCCGGGCGTGGGGACTGGGGTACAAGGGGGGTGCTGGGGTGTCGATTGCGGGAGGGCATGACACGGTAATCCCCCCACAGGCTAACGGCTCTTCCTCATCAGAATCTCCTCGATCATTGATACCGAGAAAATTCTACTTTCAAAACCCGTTAGCCTGTGGGGGGATTACCGGGCGCGGCCAGACCATTCTGAGCATGAGAGAAAGGATCAAACAGACAGATTCCGAAAACGTCGATTGCAGCACAACGAAAAAGCCGCCTAAACTTCAGCCCAGATGAGCCAACGTCCTCCGCTCATTCACGCCGCAAACTGTCTCAAAGCATTCGACGACGGACATGTCGTAGGGATTGACGATGAGGGCTTCGGACATGTCTTCAGTGGTGACCGCAAATTGCGACAAGATAAAACGCCAGGATCGTTGGGGTCTTGGGCGGCGATGTATTCTCTTGCTACGAGGTTCATGCCATCGCGGAGCAGGTACAAGCCCAACTTTACTGGCGCGATAAAGTGCTGCAACCCGGGTCCGGGCCACGCTGTAGCGCCCGATCAGTTCGGGCTCTGAGAGCTTCAGAGCCTCAGCCACCGGCTTTGGCGGATGTTCGATGCCCGCCCGATCCACGCTCGGCGGCACCAAGGCTTTGTCGAAGATCGCCGTCACCGATACAAAGGCTGCTTCAATCTCGGCGGCGGTTCCTTCGCGTGCGGTTATGTGCGCCACGGCGAGGCGTTGTACGTCTGACAGCGAGACCTGCGCGCATGCAACACCGCTCCGATTATTGGTGGTGTATTCGCCAACGTTTTTGCAATACGCCAACTCGACATAACCACTGGATCAGCCTGCAATAGCCTCGCAGTTCCGGCACTTCATATGCGGCATTGGCAGTTCTTCTTTGGCATTGCGTGCGTCTCCAGCTTCTACGCGTTGTGCCGCTTGAGGCTGGTCCGCGAACGTGGTGACGTCGCCAGCCGCGTCATCCTGCGTCGCGGATTGTCCGCGGCAAGCCTAGCCGCAGGCATTATGGTTATGCTCTTAAGACTGAGACGGAAAGGCAGGACGAGGCGCGGCCTAACCATTCAAAACCCATCAACGGCCCAAGGCCACGTTGGCAGAATCTATGCTATATCCTTTCACAACCGCATATATCGCTGGAATAACGATGAGGGTGAGAAGTGCGGATGAGATCATACCGCCAACCATGGGCACGGCGATGCGCTGCATGACTTCTGAGCCCGTGCCGTGGCTCCACAAGATCGGAAGCAATCCTGCCATAATAGCAACGACGGTCATCATTTTTGGCCTGACGCGTTCGACCGCGCCCTCCATGATGGCAGCATTGATGTCGTCGCGCGATAGGGCGCGGCCTTCACTTGCCGCCAATTTGCGCCGGGCCTCAAGCGCATGGTCGAGATAGATCAGCATAATGACACCGGTCTCTGCTGCGACACCCGCCAGTGCGATGAATCCAATCGCGACCGCGACCGACAGATTGAAATTCAACCACCACATAAGCCACAAGCCGCCAACCAGCGCGAACGGTAACGACAGCATGACGATCAAGGTCTCGGTCATGCGGCGGAAGTTGAGATAGAGCAGCAACATAATGATGACGAGCGTGAGTGGGATGACAATTGCAAGGCGCTGTTTTGCGCGCTCGTAGTATTCAAATTGCCCGCTCCAAACGGCGTAATAGCCGGCCGGGAATTTGACTTGCTCTGCAACGGCCTTGCGGGCGTCCGCGACGTAGCTGGCGAGGTCGCGATCGCGCGCATCGACGAAGATATAGGCTGCCAGTTGCGCATTTTCGGTGCGGATCGTTGCTGGCCCTTGGGTCAGCTTGATCTTGGCGACTTCGCCCAAAGGAACCGACGCGCCATTTGGGAGCGAAACCAGGACTTCTTGGGCCATGGCTTCCGGATCAGACCGCACATCGCGCGGATATCGCAAGCTCACAGCATAGCGTTCGCGGCCCTCGACCGTCGTCGTCACAGTTTCAGCACCAATGGCCGAGGCAATCACCTGCTGCAGGTCGCCGATCATCAGGCCATAGCGCGCAAGTTGCATGCGGTCAGGTTCGATTTCCAGATAGTAGCCGCCCATGATGCGCTCGGCGAAGGCGCTGGAGGTCCCGGGCACTGACTTGATCGCGGTTTCAATCTCGCGGGCGAGACCCTCGATGACTTTCAAATCGCGGCCAATGACTTTGACGCCGACCGGCGTGCGGATGCCAGTTGCCAGCATGTCGATGCGGGCTTTGATCGGCATAGTCCAGGCGTTCGAGACGCCAGGAAACTGTAACGCCTTGTCCAGATCGCTGACAAGTTTATCGACCGTCATGCCCGCGCGCCACGAGGTCTCAGGCTTCAGGTTGATAATGGTTTCAAACATTTCGGTCGGGGCTGGATCAGTCGCGGTGTTGGCGCGTCCGGCTTTGCCAAATACGCTCTCGATTTCAGGAAAAGATTTGATGATCTTGTTTTGGGTTTGCAGCAGTTCCGCGGCCTTGGTGATCGAGAGGCCGGGCAGCGTCGTTGGCATGTAAAACAGCGTGCCTTCATTGAGTGTTGGCATGAACTCGGCACCCAATTGCCTGGCTGGCCAGACGCTGGCGGCTAAAGCTAGACAAGCCAAAAGGATCGTAAGCCATTTTGCCCTCAAGACCCATTTGATGATTGGGCGATAGAGCCAAATCAAAAACCGGTTCACGGGGTTTTTGTGTTCCGGCACGATGCGGCCACGCACAAACAAGACCATTAAAGCCGGAACAACTGTGATCGAGAGAACCGCCGCCGCTGCCATCGCAAAGCTCTTTGTAAAGGCGAGTGGGTGAAACAGCCGCCCTTCCTGGGCTTCGAGCGCGAAGATCGGCAGGAACGAAACGGTAATGATGAGCAGCGAGAAGAACAACGCCGGCCCAACTTCGCTCGCAGCATCGATCAAGATTTCCGTTCTTGGCTTTTCGGGAAGCGCGCGTTCGAGATGCTTGTGAGCGTTCTCGATCATAACGATGGCCGCATCCACCATCGCGCCAATGGCAATTGCGATGCCGCCAAGGCTCATGATGTTGGAGGATAACCCCAGAGCGTGCATGCATATGTAGGAAATCAAGATGCCAAGCGGCAGTGTGATGATAGCGACAAATGCACTTCTGACGTGCAGCAAGAAGATCATGCACACCAGCGCCACGATGATGCTTTCTTCAAGAAGCGTCGATTTCAGCGTGGCGATGGCGCGGTGTATGAGGTTCGAGCGGTCATAGACGGGCACTATTTCCGTGCCATCGGGCAAGCTGCTTTTGATCTCGGCCAAGCGGGCCTTGACGCTGTCGATGACGCTAAGAGCATTTTGCCCATAACGCTGAATGGCTGTGCCGGAAGCGACTTCGCCCTCGCCGTTGAGTTCCGTAATGCCGCGCCGCTCATCGGGCGCCAGTTCAACGCGCGCGATATCGCGCAGCAGAACGGGCGTGCCGCCCTCGGCTTTGACCACGATCTGCTCAAGATCACTGATGCCGCGTAAATAGCCACGACCGCGCACCATGTATTCAGTTTCGGCCAATTCCACGACGCGCCCGCCGACATCCATGTTAGACGCACGGATGGCGTCGCGCACTTTCATCAAAGGAATATCAAGGGATTTGAGACGGCGCGGATCGACGATCACGGAATACTGGCGCACGAAGCCGCCAACGCTTGCGACTTCCGCGACACCTTCAGCTTTGGCAAGGGCAAAACGGACTTGCCAATCTTGCGTTGAACGCAACTCGGCGAGGGTGCGTTTAGCGGCGATCACCGCATATTGGTAGACCCAGCCTACACCAGTTGCGTCTGGCCCCAATGTTGGGGTCACGCCTGCGGGTAAGTTACGGGTGGCGGCGGACAGATATTCCAAAACGCGTGAGCGCGCCCAATAGATGTCGGTGCCATCCTGAAATATGATGTAGACGAATGAGACCCCAAAGAATGAGAACCCGCGTACGGCGCGCGATTTTGGCACCGACAACATGGCTGTGGTCAGTGGAAACGTCACCTGGTCTTCGATGACTTGCGGGGCTTGGCCCGCATACTCGGTGTAGATGATGACTTGCGTGTCCGAAAGGTCTGGAATGGCGTCAAGCGGCACGTTGCGCACGGCATAGATACCTGCGCCGGTGACAAGCACAGTGGCGATGAGGATCAAGAGCAGATTGGTCGCCGACCAGCGGATGAGGCGCGCGATCATCGAGCGTGCTCCATCGCAGGCTGTTGGGGCTTGTCAGCAGTAAAGGCCTTGAGGGCGGATCTGAGGTTGCTCTCGGCATCGATTAGAAAGTTGGCGGAGACGACGACCTTCTCACCGGCTTTGAGACCGTCTTGAATTTCGACGACGCCATCGCCACGCATGCCGAGCTTGACGGCGCGTGGCTCAAAGCGGCCTTCGCCGCGCTCAACCAAGACAATCTGGAGGTTGCCGCTGTCGATGACGGCGGACGTTGGCACCGTGAGGCGCGCGATCCCGCCCGCGCCGCTATCAATCGTCACGTCGGCATACATTTCGTGACGAATACGGTGGTCCAGGTTTTTGACCTCGATGCGCACTTTGGCAGTGCGCGTGTTTTTATCGAGCTCATGCAAAATGAATGTGACTTGTCCCTTATAGGTCTCTCCTGGCAATGCCCGGAAATGGACCTCAGTTGGGTCGCCCACCTTGATCAGCACCAGGTCTTGTTCGGACACATCTGCGATGACCCAAATCGTTGTAAGGTCCGAGAGCCGGAACATCGGCTCACCCATTTTTACCATCATGCCCTCGATCACCATTTTTTCCATAATGATTCCGGCCGCCGGTGAGGGGTAATCAAAAGACGTGATGGGTTGCTTGCTGCGTTTGGCTTCGGCGATCACGGCTTTTGGCACATCAAGCACTTCCAGTTTTTGTTCCGATCCAACAACGCCTTCGATGGCAGGGGATCTAACATCAATAAGCGCGCGCAAAAGCTGCGGGCTGTAGATGCGGAACAGCGGTTCACCAGCTGTAACGTGGCGGCCAGTTTCGTTGACGTAAAGTTTTTCGATAAAGGCATCAGCGCGCAGCGAGATCACACGCTGTGTGCGCTCATCCGGCTTGGCGATTCCGGTCGCATGAATTGGGCGCGACATCGAGATTATGCGCGACTCTTCGCTGCGAACACCGGCGCGTTGCACTTTGTCGAGGCTGATCTTGAAACTTTCGCCGCCGTCGTCCTCACCCTCATAGACCGGGATGTAATCCATCCCCATCTCGTCTTTTTTGGGCGTTGGCGAGGTATCCGGCAGGCCCATGGGGTTGCGGTAGAGAATGATTTTATGCGCCGGTTTGAGCGGAGCGGCATCGCTCGTGACGGCGGCGGGCACCGTCGCGGTACTCTCTATTTGAGAAAAGAGCGATTTGTGCTCGCCAGCACGATAGCCAACAACGCCGCTGATAGCTACGGCCGCAATGGCGACAACGAGGAGCGAATTATTCATCTTGCCCTGCCCGGATAAGAGGGAGGCGTGATTCGATAAACATCTGAGTTTATCCCTGAGTGAGGATTGAGAGCGCCGTTACGGCGTGCGAACGCGTTCAATGCTTGACGCAGAGGCCGCTAAGCCCGCTCAAACGCATAACGCGAAAAAAACTCAGGCTCGGGGTGGGGGAGGTTGCGGTGTTAAACTAAGGGGCGCTGGCGCGGTCTGTGTGAGTTGGGCAAAGTGCTCAGCCGCGAAGGATGCATCGCGAGCAACGCGCGGCAGGTCAGCTAAGACCTTGAAGCATTTAAACTGGCAGGCGCCGCCAGTGCACGGACTGCCCTTGTCGCAATCCGGACAGTTCTTGTGGCTTGTTTGCTTGGGCGAGGACGCCTGCATTTTCAAGCCGTGGCAGTCAGGCACTACGGAAGTTTTCACCATGTTCGTGTGAGGAGCAGCCTTCGTTGTCCCGGCAACGTGCGCGGCCACCGGCGTCGCTGCTAAGCTAAACACCAGTAAAAATGCCATAACTGCGCGCAAAATCTTCAAATCAGGCTCCTGACATCCAATATAGTGGGGAAGCCTTTCCGGGCCGTCAATGCAATGTTTGGTAATGTGTGAAGCCGGGTTGGCAGTTTGTGCTGCGGATATTGAATTTAACCCCTTGCGCGGGAGGCACACGATGGAAGGGAATACCGACAAGATTGACGCTGCCGTCTTGGCGCTCTTGCTTCTCGGACGCCACCAAACCTATGAGGCTTGGAAGGGCTTCGACTGGGATGCCCTAGATCGCCTTCATGAGAAAGGCATGATTTCCAATCCCAAGAGCAAAGCGAAGTCGGTTTCGTTCACTTTCGAGGGCTTAGCTAAGGCCGAAGAGTTATTCCAGACACTATTTGCGGCCAAGTAAATACGTTCATTCGCGCGTAACAGCAGGACACCCATGACCAGCCTCACCAAACGCGCCGGTGACCTCTGGGTTGGCCGCTATGTCAAACAAGACGACAGCGTGCGCGCAGCGCGGGTAAAGGTTGCCCATCTGAAAGCCATTGTCGTCGTTACTGGCGGTTCGCGCGGGATTGGTGCGGCCTTGGCACAGTGTTTTGCCGAGGCTGGCAACGATGTGGCGATCATCGCGCGCGACGGACACGAACTTGAGGTTACAGCCGCGTGCATTCGCGCAAACACAGGACGCACGGTCCTCACCATTGTCGGCGATATCACAAGTCCAACATCGGTCGAAGACATTGAAAGAACCTTAACAGTCAGCGGCTTCTACCTCGATGTGCTGGTGAACAACGCCGCTACCGGCATTTCCGGCGAATTCGAGCGGCATGAAAATATTGAAGTCGACCACCTTATTGCCCTCAATATCACTGCACTCTCGCGGCTCATGCGCCATGCACTCGGGCCCATGTGTGCACGGCAAAGGGGCGGAATCCTCAACGTTGCGTCATTGGGGGGTGTTGGACCTTGTCCCTATCAGTCCGTTTATTATGCCAGCAAGGCCTATGTCATGTCCTTGACGGAGGCGGTGGCGGCTGAGAGACCCGGCAAAGGCGTTCGGATCAGCGTTCTGGCGCCTGGACCCGTAAATACCGGCTTTCATACAGCCATGGGCACAGAGGATGCGCGCTACAGGCGGTTTCTACCGGCACTCTCGCCGGAGCGCGCAGCTCGTAGTGCTTACCGGGGATTTACGATTGGCCAGCGCGTGATTGTCCCAGGAATTTTTAATCGTACACTTTTTGGCTGTCTTAGGCTGTTGCCACACCCGGTAACAGTGCCAATTGTGACGTGGTTGTTGAGGCCGCCGCAAAAATGACGGCAAGATTTTTCTGGCGTTTGCATTATGGCAATCTTTTTCCGGCTTAGTATTTGAGGCCCCCGGAATGAAGTTTCGCGTATCCGGGGCCCCCGTCGCGGCTGCGCTCCTCAAGCTCTTGTGGCTTGATCCGAGGCGTGGCCGCGTCGCGTTTTGACGGCGGCATTCGCCAACGCGCACTCCTTTTCTATTCACACTTTATTGTCTGAGACTTTGGATTAACAGGGCTGTTGGTCCGATGCGGCACCGGGTTAAGCGGGGCGACGCCGTCATCGATCTTTCAGCAACGGTCCCAGCAAAATCTATGTGCGGGTTGTCTCAAAATCCTTAGAACATAATCTCGAAACGCCAGGTGTGTCGGAAGCTCTGCCAGTAAGTTCTTTTCCAGACGAAAAAAAAGCGGCGATTGATGTTCTGGAGCGCACGGCCCTTGTACTTAAAGACAAGCAAGAGTACCGCGTATTGAGCGTTCGTTTGCCCGTTGGCGGTACAAATGCCAAAGCCAGCGCGATTGTCCAAATTGCTTGTGACCACACACTCAATGGTGATCGCCTTAGCTTAGGCCTCTCGATAACGAAAGGCATCATCGAACTCCACGATGGTGCGATCAACGTGGAGAGCGCGGGGCTTGGGAACGCGCGTCACACTGATGTTGCCTGGACTGCCCCAATTCCGCGATACTGGCCCCACTTGAAACGCTTGCGCCCTCAGCCGCTAGTAAAAGCATCATTGTCCATAAAGTATTGATAAAGCGAAGATTTTACAAAGAGCACTAGTCCCTCGCCAGACTTCAGACTTACGACCAATATTTGCAACTAGCGCGTCACCGCTCGGAGAGAAAAACTTGTTCGTTTGAGCGCAGCCCTAGCCTATTGATGGCGCAAAGTGTTTGGAGCGCTGCATGGACCAAAATGTCCCCTTTTCTTGGAGTGATCCGTTTCTTCTCGAGGAACAACTGACCGCCGACGAGCGCTTGATGCGCGATGCAGCGGCGGACTTCGCGGAGAGCAAGCTGCGGCCTAGGGTCAAGGAAGCGTATTTGAATGAAACCGTCGATCCTGACGTTTTCCGTGACATGGGCACGGCTGGCATGTTGGGCGTCACGCTTCCCGATGTATACAGCTGTGCGGGCGCTAATTACGTTAGCTACGGGCTAATTGCGCGCGAAATTGAACGCGTCGATTCTGGCTATCGCTCTATGATGAGCGTGCAATCGTCGTTGGTCATGTACCCGATCTACGCCTACGGTTCGGAAGCTCAGCGCCGCAAATATTTGCCGGGACTGGCCGCCGGCACTCTGATCGGTTGTTTTGGTTTGACGGAACCCGATGCTGGATCCGATCCTTCAGCCATGACGACGCGCGCGGAACAGATATCTGGTGGCTACCGGCTTACCGGCACAAAAACCTGGATTTCGAATGCACCCATTGCCGATGTTTTTGTCATTTGGGCCAAGTCTGCGGCTCACGGGGGCGAGATCCGCGGCTTTATTCTTGATAAAGGCTTGAAAGGCCTGTCCGCCCCAAAGATCGGCGGCAAGCTCAGCTTGAGAGCGTCTGTGACGGGCGAAATTGTCATGAACGGAGTGGAGGTCACGGACGATGCGCTTTTGCTAGGTGCGGCGGGACTCAAAGGGCCGTTTGCTTGCTTGAATCGTGCGCGTTTTGGGATTTCGTGGGGCGTGCTAGGCGCTGCCGAGGATTGCTGGCACCGTAGCCGCCAATATGGCCTTGACCGCAAACAATTCGGCAAGCCATTGGCCGCGACCCAACTGTTCCAGAAAAAACTTGCCGACATGCAGACGGAAATCTCATTGAGCCTGCAGGGCTGCTTGCGCGTTGGCCGTTTGTTAGATGACGATAAACTTGCGCCTGAGATGATCTCAATATTAAAGCGTAACAATTGCGGCAAGGCCTTGGAGATTGCCCGCACGGCGTGCGACATGCACGGCGGCAACGGTATTCAGATCGATTATCACGTCATGCGTCATGCCCACAATCTGGAGACCGTCAATATCTACGAGGGCACGCATGATGTGCATGCGCTGATCTTGGGGCGGGCGCAGACAGGGCTTCAGGCTTTTTTGTAATCCATTCACCTTCAACATTGCGGCTGGTTCTCAATATGGCGGATGCGCCGTTGAAAAATTTGAAGGTCATAGAGCTTGCACGCGTATTGGCGGGGCCTTGGATTGGGCAGACGCTGGCTGATCTCGGAGCTGACGTCATCAAGGTGGAAAGCCCGAAAGGCGACGACACGCGAAATTGGGGCCCGCCTTCGATTGAAACAAAAAACGAAGTGACGGCTGCATATTTTCATGCCTGCAATCGCGGTAAACGCTCAATTGTTGCCGATTTCGCAACATCTGAGGGCCGCAAAATCGTTATTGCGCTCGTGCGCTCGGCAGATGTGTTGATCGAGAATTTCAAAGTTGGCGGCTTGCAGAGGTATGGGCTCGACTATGCGGCCCTGAGCGCCATCAACCCGCGGCTGATCTATTGTTCCGTGACTGGCTTTGGCCAAACTGGCCCTTACGCGGCGCGGGCTGGCTATGACTTCATGATCCAAGGTATGAGCGGTATCATGGATTTAACAGGCGATCCGGCTGGCGGGCCGCAAAAGATGGGTGTGGCATTTGCCGATATTTTCACAGGACTGTACGGCGTCATCGCAATTGAAGCGGCGATATTGGCGCGGGCTCAGACCGGCCTGGGGCAGCACATCGATATGGCACTGTTTGATTGTATGACGGGTGTACTAGCCAATCAGGCGATGAATTTCTTGTCGACAGGAATTTCTCCCACACGCATGGGCAACACGCACCCCAACATCGCGCCGTATCAAACGTTTCCTGTTATCGATGGGCACGTGATCATCGCAGTTGGTAATGACAGCCAGTTCCAGCGTCTCTGTGATGCCCTAGGGCTTGATGGCGTAGCTTCGTCTCCGCAATTTGTGACCAACGCACTGCGCGTTACAAACCAAAGTGAATTGTCGGTGCGTCTCTCAACGGCGACGGCAACGAGGAGTCGTGACGCGCTCCTGATCGCACTGGAAGCGGCAGGGGTGCCTGCAGGGCCAATCAACACCGTGGCTGATGTGTTTGATGATCCGCAATTTCAGTCCCGCAAAATGCGGATTGACCCACACGGCGTTCCGGGCCTTCGCACACCAATTGTGATGTCGGAGTCGTCTCTGAATTTTGAGCGCCGTTCACCTGGACTTGGCGAACACACCGAAGAAATCCTTGGCGAGATTCGCGCGGCCGCTGAAGCTGGAATGGATCAAACTTGAGGCCGATTGAGGTGAACACCACCCGCAGCAATGGCGCAGGTCCTTCGGATGCCGCGCGGCGCGTCCGTGCCATTCTTGCTGGGTCATCAGGCAATCTTGTCGAGTGGTACGATTTCTACGTCTACTCGGCGTTTTCACTCTACTTTGCCAAGTCGTTCTTTCCCGAAGGTGATCAGACAGCGCAGCTGCTTGGCACGGCGGGAATCTTTGCAGCAGGGTTCTTAATGCGGCCCATCGGCGCCTGGTTCTTCGGCCGTCTTGCCGACAGGCGCGGGCGGCGTCTGGCCCTGACGTCGTCCGTCCTGCTCATGTGTTTTGGCTCTGCGTTGATTGCTGTGACGCCGGTGTACGCGACTATCGGTATTGGGGCGCCAATGCTTCTTCTCGTTGCGCGCCTCATTCAGGGCTTGAGCCTCGGCGGTGAGTACGGCACCAGCGCCACGTATCTCTCGGAGATGGCGACGCCAGAGCGGCGCGGTTTTTATTCGAGCTTCCAGTATGTCACGCTGATTGGCGGCCAATTGGCAGCAATGCTGGTGCTGTTGGTCTTGCAGAAATTTTTACTTTCATCCGCCCAGCTTGAAGCCTGGGGCTGGCGCATCCCTTTTGTGATTGGCGCGATGTTGGCCATCGCCGTTTTCCGGCTGCGGCGCGATATGCACGAGACGTCTGCATTTACGCAAAGCCAACACCGCGACGGATCGTTGCGCGCCCTGCTCAAGTTTCAGCGCCAAGTTGCGATTGTTTTCGGACTGACGCTTGGGGGCTCAATTGCATTTTACACCTTCACGACCTATATGCAGAAATTCTTAGTCAATACATCGGGCATTCCCAAAGACACGGTGACGGTGATCTCGGCTGCAGCCCTTTTTCTATTCATGCTCATGCAGCCCATTGCAGGCGCAATTTCGGATAAGATTGGCCGCCGCCCGGTGATGATATTTTTTGGGCTCACTGGTACCCTTCTCACCGTGCCCATCATGACGGCGTTGCAAGGAACGCGCGATCCTTTGACCGCGTTTGTGCTCGTGATGTGTGCCTTAACTTTTCTCACCGGCTATACTGCCGTCAATGCAATCGTGAAAGCCGAGCTCTTTCCCGTCCAAGTTAGAGCTTTGGGCGTGGGATTTCCCTACGCGATGACGCAAGCAATTTTTGGTGGATCAGCGGAATACGCCGCACTCTGGTTGAAGCAAGCGGGTGCCGAGCCCTATTTCTTCTGGTATGTGACGGGTGCGATTTTTATCTCTCTTCTGGTCTACAGTTTAATGCCGGAGACACGGAATACGTCTGCCATCGAGGCGCATTGAGAGTTGCAGCACGCCTATCCAAGAGATCCCGATGCAAACGAAAAAGACGCTTAAGATTTTGGAGGCTCTGCCGGTGCGCCCAAAGCATCAGGTGACGCTTGGCGTGCAAGGCTTGGTCATTGAGGATAAGTGCCGGGTTCTGCTGGTGCGCCACGGCTACAGGCCCGGATGGCATTTTCCCGGTGGCGGCGTCGAGCGGGGGGAATCGTTAGAGCTGTCTTTGGAGCGGGAGCTGCTTGAAGAGACCGGAGTTATCGCAACGGAGCCGCCCGTACTGTTCGGCGTCTACGCGCACTTTAACGTTTTTCCGGGTGACCACATCGTGCTGTTCGTCATCGAGCGCTGGCGGCGCGAGACAATACCAGCGCCAAATAGCGAAATTGCTGAGCAAAAATTCTTTGCATACGACTGTCTTCCGGAGAATATTTCGGAGGGCACCCGCCGCCGCCTGGATGAAGTCTTCCGCTCTGCCGCTCGCGCGCTGTCTTGGTAAGTGGTCCGGCGCCTTTAGTATTTGCGCGCCGCGCCAAAAATTCAGAGAAAAATGGTGCCGCTTAGGTGACTCGAACACCTGACCCCGTCATTACGAAAGTTTGCATCCGTGAACAAATTGAGACCAAATAAAATCACGCGCGACAAAAGTTTCTTCGATTAAAACACGTTGAATCAATGTATTATGCAATAGTCTTGGTGCGCGCTGTATCAGGAGCATTTTTTGGGTCTCGCACGAGTCGGGTACACGTTGGGGTACACGACAAAACGATGACAGGGTCGGCGTTACAAACAGTGACAGGGTCACGTCTGGACGGAGCAAATTCACATGGCACATTCGCTCAAGCTCA
>JAYTQI010000030.1:0-2539 GCA_043746825.1 Hyphomicrobium sp.
GGCAACGGTATCGATGGGTCTTCCAGATCGATGGCAGTGAGCGTGCGCATCCGTGCTGGCCCTTACATCGCGATCTGGAATTTTTTCTTGAGCGTCGTCAGCAAGGAATTGGTCGAGCGCTGTTCAAACACAACAACGACGGGCAAACCTGAGCGGTAGCGGTCAGAGTCTGCGACCTTTTTGGCATCATCGAAATCGATGGTGATCTTGGCAGAGCGGTCCGTCGGACCACGCCAGCCATAGCCAGGGTTCTGCCGCAAATCCTGCTCGCGGATGAAGCCGCTGGTGCGGTCAATCTTGGTGACGCGGCCCTTGACCGTTTCTCCAAGAGCTGGAAGGAACAGTATAGCCTCATCGCCTAAGCCCACTTTCAGGATTTCTTCCTGATTGAGGAAGGCAGTAACTTGGCGGTTCTTGCGCTGTTCGATGATGGCGATCACGTCGCCCTTGCGCACGCTGCCTTTATCGATGCGCGGCAACTCCAGGATCACGCCATCGAACGGCGCGGTCACGGCGCTGCGCTGACGCTGCTTCATGTACGACTGATGGCGTTTTTGGGCGAGCCTGATCTGGTCCTCGGCAAGGCCAACCTGGGCCTCGATATCCTCGGATTGGCCGAGGACATTGTGGCCGGTAAAAAGCCGCTTGCCAAAGTTCTGATCAGCAAGTTCAAGGTTTGACGACAGATCCAAGCGGCGCTGCTCGACCTGGCTCTTTATGGTGATGACCTGTTTTTGGGCTTCATCAAGCTTGGTTTCGGTCGCGTAGCCTTTATCGTGCAGCTCTTGGGTGCGCGCAAGCTGCTGCTCGGCGAGCTTGAGCTGCTCCTGCAAGCCTTCGACCTCGACTTTGCCCTGTTTGACAGTCTTCATATCGACGTTGGCGAAGCCGCGAATTTTGTCCAGCTCGTCAGCGTGCCGCTTTTTCAGAAACACCAGCTTGGCTTTCTGTTCCTGCACGGCAATGTCGGCGATCTCGATTTCGCGCTCGAGTTGGTTGTCCACCAGGTTGACCACGACGTCGCCGGCTTTCACGGCATCACCGGGCTTTAAGTTGGTCCAAGCCACTTCGCCGTCGGCCTGCGCCATAACGGTCTCGACCGGAGCCGAGATCACGGCCGTTGGGACTTCCATTCGGAAGAAGTTGGTATAGCCGAGCAAGCCAGCATAGCCGAAGATGACCAGGCCCGCGATACCATAGACGCTGGTCATCACGGCCGTTTTCACCGGTAGCCGGCGAATCGGCATACCGGCTGGTATAGCTTTGGAATCAGGTTCGAGCTTGGCCGGCGTGACAGGGACGTCGATACGCTGAATGGTATCTTCGACGTCCGACATCGAGCCGCGCACCAGCTCTTCGATGAAATGCTGCATGAGCTCGCGCTCACGCTCGCCAATTTCCGTAAAGCGGACGGCGATCATCTTCGTTGCCGGGTCGGTGCGCACCACCTCGGCTTTGATATCAAAGGAAACGTCGAAGCCCTGGAAGGGCAGCATCAGCTGGAAGGACTTTTCAATGCCAGCTACCGGCAAGTCGCCGGGGAACTCTTCAAGACGCAGGCCGCCTAACGACCAATCGGTCGCGCGCAATTGATGGCCGTCCACTCTGACAAAGAGTGGAGCGGTGACCCGGTGGTGCCGCCGCTGATCTGGCCGCTCCCGCTTGATCTTGACTGCCATCGGTACAAACACTTCCGCAAACGCACGATCAGCCGCACCAAATTGCTCTGGTGCGCCTTTTATCGTTTTTCGCATGTGCGCATTAACAACGTCTTCCGGATCCAGACGGGTTGCATCGACCTAGCGTAATTATTTGATTAACAATGGCTTGCCGCCTGTATACAGCGCGTTCAAAACAGCTTGCCGGGGTTCAAAATACCCTTCGGATCCAGCGCTGTCTTGATCGAAAGCATGAGGTCAACACCCGGGCCGTGCTCCAGCCGTAAGAACCGTTTTTTGCCTTGCCCGATGCCGTGCTCGCCGGTGGCTGTGCCGTCAAACTTTAACGCCCGCTCAACAAGCCGGTCGAGAAAACCATCAATCTTGGCGCGCTCAGCCGCGTCAGTGGGATCGAAAACAACGATAGCATGGAAATTCCCGTCCCCGACATGCCCGACAATCGGGGCGATCATACCTGCTCGCTGAATGTCGATGGTTGTCTCTTCAACAGCGGCAGCCAGATGCGAGAGCGGAACGGCGACATCCGTCACCAGAACCTCGCGTCCTGGCCAGCATGATTTGACGGCCCAGAGCGCATCGTGGCGGGCCTTCCAAAGCGCGCGGCGGCCGTCTTCAGCGCTGGCAGAGCGGACATCGCCCGCCCCTTCGGCCCCGGCGAGCTGGCGAAAGGTTTCCAAATCCTTAATGCAGCTTTCGCTTGAGCCGTGGAATTCCACGAACAGCGTTGCAGCTTCTGGCAGCGATAGTTTTGAGTGGATATTAACGGCGCGGATTTGCATGGCATCGAGGAGTTCAATGCGTGCCACGTTCAATCCAAGTTGTATGGATTGAGTTGCAGCGCGGCAGGCGCCAGCAACGGT
>JAYTQI010000031.1:0-5543 GCA_043746825.1 Hyphomicrobium sp.
TCGGCCACCCAATCAGCCATGAGCAATTCAATGCGGCGCTCATTTGTATAGATGCCGTGTTCCGTCAAAATCGCAGGGCGGCCAGACTCAAGACGGGCGCGGGCGGCCAGCAGGCCGGCATAGCCGGTTGAGATGGTGTGGTAGACCTTGGCTTTGGGAAGCGGATATTCAAGCACCGAAAACAAACCGCCGAGAAGCGCGCGCCAGGCCCAGAAATAATGCAGGAACGATCCGTATGGCATTTCCCGGCGGTACATCTCCTGCACCAGCTGCCAAGCGGCTGGCGAGTTAAAGAGCTGATCGAGACTTACTGTGCGCCGCATGAGACCAAGCTCTTGCATCACTTCCGACAAGGCCAGCACGCCGCCCTGCGTTGTCAGCCTTGTCAGCGCTTCGCTTAAATGTTCGATGCCCAGCGGCACGGCGCCCCTTATCACGGGAGCCGATCCGAATTGCTGGAGATAAAGATGCTCAACCTTGATGAGATTATCGGGCGGCGTGTAACGCGACTTCATTGCCGAGGGCTTTGGCCAGAGCGCGACAACCGAAAAGCTCGTCTCCGGCAGAGACCGCATCAGCCAATCAATCCAGGCCGAGACGCCGCCTGGGACATAAGGGTAACAACCCTCGACGATCAGGCACACGTCCGCAGGCGCGGCAGTCTTGGGGTTAGGGGCCGCGCTCAATTGCATCAGGCATTCACCCCATGGCTCTTAAGCAGCCGAACGCGATAGTGTCCCCGCGTTGCGAGCGTCTTGACACGGCGTGCAACGCGGAAATCCTTCAGGCGTCCGGATCTCAAGAGAAAACTCTCGATGGCCGGCGCTGTATCGGGATCGGGAAGCGCTGAGGCCTCGGCGACTTGGCGTGTTGAAGCCAGCACATCCTCAAGCAGCCGTTTTGCGCCATTGCGGCTTAAGGCCCTGCCGCTCTCTTCGACGAGTGTGCAGCCAGCCAATCGATAGAGCTCGCTGGCACGGGCAAAAACCGCCGCCGGCGCCGCCTCTTTCCCAATCTGGTCTGGCGCCAGCAAGCTCTTGATCCGGACTTTAAGATCACCGCGCACCCGCGCGACCACGGCTGCGGCCTGCACGCGCACAACGGGTTCAGAACTGCGAAGTGCCGCTTCCAGTGCCGGCGCAAAATCGGGGTGAAATTTGCGCGCCATCAGGCCGAGCGCCGTTTGGCGTTCATCCAGGGTGCCATTCTCGATCACATCAAGAAAGCTATCGGGCGCTGGCGCATCCAGCCGCAACACACGCCCTGCTGCAACCCGGTCATGCATGGCGGTCGCTGGGCCAACACCGCCCGCGTTGCTCAATCTCTTGTACCACGCGCGCAGGATCGCTGACCGGCCTACGGGCTTTTTTATGAATGGCCGCATCACGAGCGAGGCAATTGCGCCCGCTGGCCCCGCGACCATGACGATGAGCAGGATCGTCAAGGACATGGTGAGATCGTCGGCTTTAGGCCTGCCACTGAACAAAATCAAAGCCACACTGGCGACGACAGCGAGATGAGCCGCTAATGTCCAAGTCGAGGGAACATTGGCCGCGAAGGCTTGCACGACGACAATGATCTCCCCAATCACGGCAAACGCCGCACCATAGGTCTCCCGCGATGCCCAGCGCGAAAACACCGCCGTTCCATGTTGATCACTGGCAGCCAGAGTCATCGCCTCGGCCTCATCATTTCAGCGCATTAGGATGCGGCACGCGAACTTCACTATCGCCGGGCTCAGCTACTGATGACCGCCACGAGAGGTGCCGCCAACCGCGCGTGATACTGGCAGATGCGGCCGCTGCAGAGGCTGGATCATTGTTGACGACCATGCGCGGTTCAGCCAGGGGGGCGGCCATCGCGCCCGCAATGATGCCGAGCCGGCCGGTGATGGCGCCTGTCAAAAATTGAGGCTCTGCCTGCTCAAGCTTGACCATGCCAATCACCCGTCCTGTCTCGGGCGCAAAGATCGGGTGTGCGGCCAAGCCCTCGCTGTTAAGCACGGCGTCATCGCCGATCGTCAAGACACAGAGCGCGCGGCGCTCAGAGACGATGGCACGGTAGAGTGGATCTGATGCTGGGATATCGGTTCGCCATTGGGCGTTTTCGGGCCAGCCGGATTGCACAACGCCTTCAAGGCCGGATGGGGTGGAAGCAAATACGGAGAGTTGCCCGCCTGGAAACGCCGCGCGTGCGACCGCGCCAAACACTTCGGCCAAATTTGCCGCTGGGTCCTGCAATTCGTTGAGAGCATCCAGCACGGCGGCGCCCGTCGCCGAGCCTCGCGTCGTGAGATGCCGCTCAAGACGTTGACACCGCGCTTCGAGATCTGAGGCATAGCGGGCCAGGCTGTCCCGCTCAGCTTGGCGTTGCGTCAACTGATGCTTGAGCTCTTGTTTAACTTCGATCTGGCGCAACCGGAATTGCCCAACAAGCAATGAGACGCCAATCCAGAGGATAGGCATCGCCCAAACGCGCAACAAATAGGTGAAGAGATTTTCGCCGATCCCAAGCTCAGGAAATCCGTTCAAGACATATGCGGCCGTTGCTGCGCCTGCAGCCAGCAGGCCCGCCACCGTGCCATATTGAAGGCTGAGAAGCAGAACCGGAATCCAGTAGGGGCTTGGCTCTAGATTTGCGACATCGACCGAGGGCAACGCCCAGTCGAGCACGACGATCAATGCTAACAAGACCGCAAGTTCGAGCAAGGCCTCAAGCGGCGGCAAAATGGGCAACCAGACGCCACCCTGCCAGCTCTTCAGCCGTTTCCACGTTTCAAGGGGCGATTTCAATCGAGGTCTTTCGCGCTAGCTATGATCGGGTCTCGAACGCGACCGGTCCGCCGCGCCGTTAAAATACAGATTTCCCCCTTATTCGGCAACGCGCACTTCCTATGATAAATGCTGCCGTTTGAAGAAAAGAGGGCCTTCGCCGCCTTGCACTTATTGATTAGGTTGCGGCTTCAAGACGGGCGCGGCGGCAGGTGCTACGAGTTGGCTAGGCCGGTTTGTATCCCTCTGGGGCCTCGGCTTGTGCCTCAAAGACCTTATTTTCTTGGTGCGCTGAAGGACACGCGAGGTCTTATTGAGGAATTTGGCGCTGCCTACAGGGCGCTGTTCGCTGCGAGCGTCGCTGGTGAGATGCCCGTTACGGCTCGCTGCCAATGCACCTGAAGAGCTGTTTTGGGCGGGCGCTGCAAGACCGAGAGCCTGGGCGCGCCGTGTAGCGTCGTCTGACATTT
The DNA here is from genome assembly GCA_043746825.1 of Hyphomicrobium sp. GTDB lineage: Bacteria > Pseudomonadota > Alphaproteobacteria > Rhizobiales > Hyphomicrobiaceae > Hyphomicrobium_B. The sequence goes on from JAYTQI010000031.1 coordinate 3,242, forward strand.
TGGTCCACAATGAGCGCCGCCAGATATCGAGCGGATCAGGGGCGATGGGGAGCACGTTGACCGGCCCAGCCCGGCCAGCGGTGTTACGGCCGGTTGACTGACTTGTGCGCGCTTCGGAAATAGACACCTCGGGCACAGCTGCAACGTCGGGCTTGCGCGTTTCGGAGGCAAGCGCCGCCTCTGGTCCCGCAGCTTTTTGCACCTCGTTGGCGTCAGCCGACATTCCGGCGTTTGAGAGCATTAAGGCTAAGCGCGCAAGCAACGGCGCGGGCAACCGCTCAAGACCGTATTTGCGGCCCCCCAGTAGTGCGGTCGCGGGATCACCGGCATTTATTGCCGCTTCAACAAACCGCAGAGCCACGGCTTCTTGATTCAATTGCGATTTGTCGAGCCAGCCTTTCAGATAAAGTTGTGCTGGCACCAACTGCGCTTGTTCAATCAGGCGCTCGGCGACGGTGAGTGAAATACTGTCGCCCGGCGCACCGCTATCCTTCGCAACCTCGATTGCGGAGCCCGGGTATTTGCTGTGCGCCAGGATATCAATCAGCCCGATCGAGAGGCTGTCGTCTTTTGAGCCCCTAATCCAGCGCAAGGCTCTGCGCTCCGCCTCTTTTGGCTGATCTTGCTCAAGCAGCAGAGTCATCAATTGATAGCGCTCACGCGTGCTTTTTAGGCGTTTCAAATCATCGATGGATTTAAGGAGTGTTGCCGCCTGGGCACTGTCACCATCAGTTGCAACGAGTTCGGCAAGGCGCGCGAGATCGTCCGGTTTTCGATAGCCCTTCTGTTTGCATTGCTGAAGGGCTGCTTGCTCTTCGTCGTACCGGCCTTCCGACCGCAACAGCGCAACGAGCTCACGGCATGCCGCTTCAGAATATCTCAAATCAATCTGCGACCGCAACGCGCCGACATACGCCTTTCTGTCTTCAGTACTCTTATAAAACTGCGCCAGACGGCTCTTGATTGCGGCATCGCGTGGCCGCTCTGACACCATGGCTTCGAGGAGCGTGCGGGCTTTGCCGACGTCACCTTCGCTCTCGTAGAGTGATTGCATCTGATACAGGGTGCGGTAGCGCCGGTCTCCCCGCTTATACTCCGATTCAAGAATAGTCAGGGCTTCACGTGAATGCCCATCCTTCTCAAGCATGGCAACGCGTTCGTTGTCGCCAGGCAACATCGCCCAGCCCACGGCCAGCGCGCCAATAAATATGACGGTCATGATGATGCGATGCGGCGTGAATGCCGCGTAGGGGCCGTTAGCGGTCATGGCACTTGAAACTCACATCTACAGGCTCGATCGCGCCGCCCGTTACAGACCCCGCCAAACGTCCGCTCGTATCGGCCTGCCATTGGCCGCTGTAGACTTGCTGTCCGTCTCTCACAGCTGTCACATCAAAGATCTGAGATGCAGTCGTATTCCATACCATATCCCCCGCGCCATAGCCTTCGGCTTCAAACTGAAAGCCGCAAATTCTCCTCTGCAAGTTCCGTAATTGCCAACGGCTTTCGACAAGGTGTGCAGCTTTTTTGAGATCGCCCTCCGCGCTAGACTTCAGGGATTGGAGTGACAAGGAGACAGGCTCAATAGTTGGATCGAGGGTCACATAGAGCGCGCCTTCGTGGCGGTTTGCACCAATGACACCTTGGCTCTTTGCATAGTCGACATCAAGAGCATCGGTGTCGTCGAAACGCAGCGTTTGCAGTGTTCCGCGGTTTTTCACCGACCAGGTCATGGCATCGACTTGTTCAATCTCAACGTTGAAAAAATTATCAGCAATGCCTGCGTATTCGGACGCCTTAACCGGGATGACATGGCTATTGCGCGCGAGTTCGAGGAAATGCTTGATCGCCGCAAGCGACGCCGGTTTCTCGCCTGAGTACATGTGATAGTAGAGATTGAAGGCCTTCAGCCGCCGCGGATGCTCGGTGTTTTTCAAGGTCTGCTCAAGCAAGAACTGGCCATAGTAAGGACCGTGCCAATAGTTGGTATAAGTGTTCTCGTTGCTGTTGACCGCGTTGATCTGGCGCTCCTTGCCGACGGGCCGTGAGATGGGCGGCACGTAATAGATCGAGGGAAATTCAGCGTCGAAGCGTGAGTCGCCACCGTTCATATTCCGGATTCCAGCTAACCGCGCAACGCGAAGGGCCGCCTCAAACGCTTCCGTATCGCCGCTCCACAAATATATCCCAGGCTTCTTTCCCGGAGGAGCAAGTGATTCCGAAATCTCGAAAGCCTTCTTGATCTCTTGCTGGAGATCGAAGGGCTCTTTCATATAGCTGCGCGGCAAATCGGCAGATCCGG
>JAYTQI010000032.1:0-2534 GCA_043746825.1 Hyphomicrobium sp.
GGGTTGCGCCATGTCCTGCCTCGCCGGGAGACCTTCGAGAAAAGCGCTCAGGAGGAGCCGCAAAAATCAAAGGCCTGTTCGATGAATTCACCCCGAGCCCTTCGGGCTCGAGGTGGGAGAGTGCGTTTATTTGAAGAAGGCATCTGCGCGCATGCCGGGCACGAAGGGGACCTGGCCTTCGAGATCAATGGTCACTTCCATGACCTCGACATCGGTGGGGCGGCGGGCGCCACGGAGTGCGAATTTGGGCGATGCCAGTGTCGGTGCCAGTTCCGCAACCTTGCCTTCAAATTCGCGGCCCGGATAGGCGTTGCTCTTGACGATGACGCGGCCGCCAACTTTGACTTTGGCGACATCGTGCTCATCCAACTCGGCTTTGACGCGCACCAGCGACATGTCGCCAATCACAGCCAGCGCCATATCTGGCGACGGCGAAACCATCTCGCCAGCTTTGGCGGGCAGCTGTAAAATCGTGCCAGCAACGGGCGCGCGGATGCGGGTTTTCTCGAGCACAGCTTCGGCAACGGCGACATCCGAGCGGGCGGCCTGAAGTGCCGATTCTAAACGGCTGGGGGCCGGCACATCCTGTTTGGATTGCGCAGTGGCGTAAGTTGAGCGTTCTTTGTGCAGCTTATCACGCGCGCTGGTCAACGAGCGCCGCGCATCTGCGACACGGGCGTCGGAACCGGTGCCAGCGCGCTTGGCCTGCAATTCGTACTCGAGTTCGAAGCGGGCGTTGGTCATCGAGCGTTCGGCGGAGAATACGGCGTCCTCGGCCTTGCGGACATCTTCACGGGCTTTGTCCATGGCTTGGGCGTCGCGTTCGCGTTTGCGGGATGAGGCTTCGGTTTCTGCGGCCTGCAAGCGGGCGCGGGCCTCTTCATCGTCAAGGCGGATGAGCAATTCGCCGTCTTCGACGACATCATTGAGTTTGACGCTCACCTCTGCAATGCGGCCGAGCAACTGCGCGCCGACGCGGATCTGGCCGGTGCGGGGTTCAACACGGCCCGGTGCTGCGGCCAGCCATTGGCTTTGCACGATGGCGGGTTTCGAGGTTTCTTTGTCAGTGCTGATTGAAACGCCCGAGCGGGCAATGCCGATGGAGCCGGCGGCTCCAGCCGTCGATGCGGCGGCAAGAAAGAGTGCGATTTTTCCAATGCGGCGGGTTGTGGATGTCATTTTGATCTCCTCCTGAGAGAGCGGTGATTGTTGGTCGCGGCATCGCCGAGAAAGGTTCAGGCGTGCCGCAAAAGCGGTCCTACTGGCACAATTCGCGCAGCGTCCAGCCGACTATTTTGCAGTTCTGGCCATTTGCGTCGCACTTGCGCTGGGGCAGGCGCTGGTAGTCGCAATAGTAGTTGCCGGCGTGGCCCGAGTAGCCGTGCATCGGCTTATCGAAATGGTAGTCCTGCTCGTAAATCTGGCGGCCGCTGCCGCGGGCGTCAGCGGGTGAAATCGAGAGCAGCGCTGCTGAGGCGGTGATAGCGATGGCTGCGGTGAGCTTGAGTGTCTTGGTAAACGCCGTCATGGCAGGTCCTCCTGGATGGGCTGCTTAAGCCCGTTGCTTGTGTGTGAGACGCAACTTGGCCCGATTAGGTTCACGGCGCTGTTCCCCGCGTGACAGTTTCAAAGATTTGCGCGCGCGTTACGCGTGGGTTGAGAAATCGTTTCAAAAAATCCCGGGATCACACGGCATTGTGAGCTTTTCACACGAATGCGCGAGGTCCGAAACGTTCGACGCTCCTGGCCGTAACTCTTGGCATCGGTCGCTTATGACCAGACACATACCCAAGGAGATCACGTCATGACCAAGATCATTCAGTCCGCAGTTCTCGCTCTCGCACTGATCGCTGGTGCTGCTTCCGCCAACGCTGCTCCTACGTCATTCGGCAACAGCCTGATGCACGACACCTGGATCGGCCGCTAATACTTTTTGAATTTCACAAAACCACCCAACCCAAACTTCGGAGATTGAAAATGAACACCATCGTCCAAACCACGATTATCGCCATCGCCCTTATTGCCGGCGCGGTTTCTGCAAACGCTGCTCCCGTCAACTATGGCAACAGCCTGATGCACGACACCTGGATCGGCCGCTAACATTTCTCAAATTTAACAGATCACCCAACCCCAACTTCGGAGACTTAAAATGAAAACCCTCATCCAATCGACGTTTGTTGCTCTCGCCCTGATCGCGGGCGCGGCTTCTGCCAATGCTGGCCTGATGATTGACGCCTCACACGGCCCAATCCAGATCACGGTCGACGGCGGACGCTAAGGACCACACCAATGACGGCGCAGGACCGGGATATGCATGCCATCACCGTTCCTGCGCGTCACTGAGTTCTCAGCTGATCCTGTTTTTGCTTGCCCTCGTAACTGTGCTAAATCCAAACCGCAGTTCGAGGACCCGGCATGAAGAAGTTCTTTACCACCGCCGTCAGCGTTGTCTCCATGCTGACCGCAACCGCCAGCGCCGAGCCCAAAGGTAACGCACCTGGCTCAGCTTTTGATTTTCAGTTCCAATCGATTGA
>JAYTQI010000033.1:0-5541 GCA_043746825.1 Hyphomicrobium sp.
TCCACCATCCGCGCAGCCGCATTGACCGGCTGGCGGGTGGCGCTGCGATCACGGCGGCATCTGCATATATTCGATACCAGCCGGTCCAAGAATGACCACAAACAATACAGGCAGGAAGAAGATGATCATGGGCACGGTCAACTTAGGCGGCAAGGCTGCCGCTTTGCGTTCAGCCTCAGCTTGCCGGATTTCGCGGTTTTCCTTGGCCATTGTCCGCAGAGCCGCGCCCACAGGCGTACCATAACGTTCAGCTTGAATGAGCGCAGTCGTAACCGATTTGACGCCAGGAAGCCCGGTCCGTTTGCCAAGGTTTTCGTAGGCTTGGCGGCGGTCTTGAAGATACGACAGCTCAGCCGTGGTCAGCGTCATTTCTTCTGCGAGTTCAATCGACTGGACTGCAATTTCTTTCGCGACCTTACTGAACGCAGATTCCACTGACATGCCCGACTGCACACAAATTAGCAGCATGTCGAGAGAATCTGGAAAGGCCTGCTTGATCGACTGCTGACGCTTCTGCGCCATGTTCTCGATGACGACGTTTGGGAAATAATAGCCCGCAAAGCCGGCGCAGATCGCAATACCGAAGTTGATCAATGGCGGGTATTGCAGCTCGCCAATGAAAAAAACATAGAGAAGCGCCACGAAAAATAAAACGACTGGCGCAGCCAAACGGAAGAACATGAACGAGACAATGGGTGCCTGCCCGCGAAGTCCAGCCATCTTCAACTTTTCGCGCAATTCCTCATTGTCGAATTTTGTACGAAGATCCAATTGATCGACAATGGACTGCATGAAGCCTTTTGGAGCCGTCCGCAGTTTGCCCGCACCTTGACGCTCTTTCGTCGCCATCTCGGCCAAACGGGCATTACGCATGCGATCACGCTCGATCGCCATTTCTTTCATGCGCTGGTTCATGCGGTCTTTTGCCAGCATAGGCATCGTGACCGTCATGACTGTCGCAAATACGCAGATCGCCGCCAGAATGGTAGCGACCAGCTGCGGGTTCATGATGGTATCGATAAGGCTCATCATAGGAGTAGTGCTTCCGCTGTTTCACTGCCGCCGGGCATGCCGTTTGTGCTCTAAAACTTGAAGTTGATCATTTTGCGCATCATAAGAATACCAATCATCATCCAACAGCCTGCGCCAGCAAGCATGAAGTTGCCAACCTTGGTGTTGAACAGCAGCAAGATGTAATCCGTGTTGGTCAAGTAGACCATAAACATCACGCAAGGCGGCAACGAGCCAAGAACCAGGGCAGAAGCCTTCGCTTCCGCCGACATTGATTTGACTTTCAATTGCAGGCTTAAACGGTCACGCAACACACCCGAAAGGTTACTCAGCGCTTCCGAGAGATTTCCGCCAGCCTGCTGCTGGATCGCAATCACGATCGCTAGAAAACGGACTTCAGCAAGCGGTACACGGTCGCACATGCGCTCAAGACATTCGCTGATGGGAACTCCTAAGCGCTGCTGATCGACAACTTGTTTAAACTCGCCGCCAATAGGGTCAGGGCTTTCGCGGGCGATAATATTTATGCATTCATTCAGCGGCAGACCCGTTTTCACGCCGCGCACGATCACATCGATGGAGTTGGCGAGATCAGCGAGAAACTTGGCCTGCCGGCGCTTGACAAGCTTCGACAGGAACCAGCGCGGTAAACCGAAGGCGCCAACAAAGCCCGCAACCAATGCCCCGAGCATTGGCGCCGACGTACCGAGCATAACACCGGCACAGCAGAGCGCCCCGGAAATTGCGCTGGCAATATAGTAGTCTCTTGGCGTCAAATCGAGACCCGCACGCTCGAGCATCAAAGGCAGCGTGACTTTTTCTTTGGCCTTTTGACGGGACTCGATGTCCTTCAGAGTATCAGAAACAGATTTTTTGCGGCTCGATGTCTGTTCAGTGGCTGCCGCACTGCCAAGCTTGCGCCCGCCACGGGCATACGCGATTCCCTGAACGCGCTTGTCCCTTTGGCGCTCGCCCGACAGGTAAGGATAGATGAGCGCGAAAATAGCGCCTGCAATCGCCAAAGCTGCGAGGCCGGCGACAAGCATCGGAGATAGTCCGCCATTAAGCATTCTTGTCACCCATCGGGTTACCGTTGTCGTCAGCGACTTCCGATTCCGCGAGTGCGCGCGCCAAACGATCCGTCTCACCGTAGTATTCTGCACGATCCCAGAAGCGCGGACGCGCGATACCAGTTGAGCGGTGACGGCCGGTCAATTTGCCATTGGCATCTTCACCGGTGATTTCATAAACAATGAGATTCTGGAGGGTGACGGTGTCTTCTTCCATCCCCAGAACTTCGGTGATGTGGGTAATTTTACGTGAGCCATCGCGCAGACGCGATGCCTGCACAATGATGTCGACCGAACCGGTGATCATTTCGCGAATGGTCTTAATTGGCAGCGCATAGCCGCCCATCATGATCATGGATTCAAGACGGCTCAGGGCTTCGCGCGGACTGTTGGCGTGCAGCGTTCCCATCGATCCGTCGTGGCCGGTATTCATGGCCTGAAGCAGATCGAAAGCTTCAGGGCCGCGGACTTCGCCGACGATGATACGCTCAGGCCGCATACGCAGGCAGTTTTTGATCAAGTCGCGCATCTTGACTTCACCTTCACCCTCAAGATTTGGCGGGCGGGTTTCAAGGCGCACAACGTGAGGCTGCTGCAGCTGAAGTTCGGCCGAGTCTTCGCAAGTAATGATGCGCTCGTCCATGTCGATCGAGCCAGTGAGACAGTTGAGCAATGTTGTTTTGCCCGAACCTGTACCGCCGGAGATAATGGTGTTACACCGCACCCGGCCGATGACTTCGAGAATGACTTTCGCCTGCGGTGTTATTGAGCCGAATTTGACAAGTTGCTCGAGTTTGAGCCGGTCCTTCTTAAATTTACGAATGGTGAGACATGGGCCATCAATAGCGAGCGGTGGCGCGATGACGTTAACACGCGAACCGTCTGGCAAGCGCGCGTCGCAGATCGGGCTTGATTCATCGACGCGGCGGCCCACTTGGCTGACGATGCGCTGGCAAATATTCATCAACTGCGCGTTGTCGGCAAAGCGTACACCGGTTTTCTGAACCTTGCCGCCGACTTCGATGAAGGTTGTGCCAGCGCCGTTGACCATGATGTCGGCGATATCATCGCGGGCGAGCAACGGCTCCAGCGGCCCATAACCCAGTACGTCGTTGCAGATGTCTTCGAGCAGTTCTTCCTGCTCGGCAATTGACATAACGACGTTTTTTATCTGGATGATTTCGCTGACGATATCGCGAATTTCTTCGCGCGCCGCGGCAGCATCGAGTTTAGCTAACTGCGTAAGATCGATGGTGTCAATCAACGCGTTGAACACCGTTGTCTTGACGTCGTAGTATTCTTCCGAATGCTTTCTCGACGGCTCGGCAACTGGTTCAGGACGGGGTGCTGGCGCCGCAGCGGGAGCCGCCTGGCGCTGAACAGCCGGTTTCGTTTCCGCCGCGTTGCCACCGGGTGTTGATGCCGGTGCCGCCGGCGCAATACGCTTCGGGGGTGCGGATTCGTTAGTACGCCTGCCAAACATGTATGGAATTCCTTAGAGCTTGATCTTCAGCTTTTCGAGCAGGGGCGCGAATGGCGAGGATGATTTCTTTTTCTCAACCTTCATTTCCTTACGCCGTGTCATGCCCATCGCGATTTGACGGAAGTTATCGGTCGCTTTGGCTTTTGGATTGAATTCTTCGATCATTTGGCCGTTGTTTCCAGCCTGACTGAACGATTCACAGTCGTACTCGATCACCGAAATCGCCTTGATATCGAGCGCCTGTTCGAATTCCTTTAACGAGATCTCCTGGCGTTTGGGAACGCCGGTCATATTGAGGATCAGATGCGGCTTAGAGTCGTTTTTGCGCGCCGTTTTCAAGAGATCCACGATGTTTTTGGCATTGCGCAGATTAGCGAGATCGGGCGCGGCCGTAATCATCACTTCGTCAGCCTGGAGCAAAATCCGCTTTGTCCAAGGCGACCAGCCATGCGGGAGATCGACAGCAACAAACGGCATGTTCTGGCGAACAACATCGATCACCATGTCGCACGACTCTGGCGAGATCTCGTAGTCGCGATCAAGGACAACGGGGGCTGCAAAAATCGACAAATGCTCGGAGCACTTGGTCAGCAAACGGTCTAGAAGCTGGTCGTCCAAGCGTTCAGGCGCCGCAAGCGCCTCGGCGATACCCTGCACGGGATCCTGGTTGAAATCGAGGCCAGTGGTGCCAAATGCGAGATCGAGATCTGCGATGGCGACATTCGACTTCAACACTTCCGAGAGCGTCCAGGCCACATTGTGGCAGATCGTCGAAGAGCCAACGCCGCCCTTGGCGCCAATGAACGCAAAGACATGTCCAACCGGATCGGTGTCGGGATTGTTGTAGAGATTCGAAATACTTTCCATCAGAGCCAGCGGCTCGATCGGCGCAACCAAGTATTCGCTGACGCCGCGCTTCAGGAGTTCGCGATAGAGCAGAACATCATTGTGACGGCCAATCACCACCACCTTGGTCCCTGGATCGCAGCTCTCGGCCAGCTTGTCCAATTCACCGACCAGCTGTGAACCGGGCAAGTTACTATCGACAATAATCAGGTTCGGCGTTGGGCTTTCGACATAGTGAGCAATCGCTGCGCCGATGCCCCCCATATGGATACTGACATGGGCCTTTGACAGGCGGCGATCCTCAGACGCGTATTGGAGCACATCTGCCGAGCGGGTGTCGTCACAGAATGCCTGGATCGAGATGCGGGGAATTGGCCGCGCCCGTTCCAATGCCGCAGCATCGTTCGAAGCCTCGTCAAGAAACTGGTCATCTTCAAATTCTTCGGCAGCTTGTGTTCGCTTAGACATCGGATTTCAAACCTTAGTTGGAGCCCTTAACCCGGACGCGTTCTTCTTCACTCTTTTCAGAGCCCGTAATCTTACCCTTCGCGTACTTGTTGATCACGTCGTCACGCCGTTCCGAGTAGCGGCCGCTTTCTGTGCGTGGCCCGAGGAGATCGGCAGGGTTCGCAATCATGGCAGCCAAGTTGTGCTGATTTGCGCAACCTAAGTTGGGGCTTCCAAGATTTTTGTAGTCACTAGAAACAGTCGCCCAGTTGTGGCCGCACTCAGGCCCCTCGGCCACATAGCGCATGTACGAGATCCGCACGGGCGGCGAATTGTTGGCTTCATCGCTGTAAGCTTCGACAGCGACGCTCGACTCGCTAAAGCCGTTACTGACCAGTAGCTCGCGCGTGTCCTGCACCGCCGTCATCGCTGCAACCTCGTTCGCCGAGCCGCTTGGCGCGGTGATGATCAGACGGCTGTTGCCAGAGTCACCAGCCCGGTAGTGGCTTGCGAATTCCGACACTTCGGCGCGTTGCGAAGGTGTCAAGCCCTGCGAGCCGCGCGCAACCTGAAGGTTGAGATAAGCCGGCTGCTGCGACACCATAATGGGGTGACGCTGGGTTGGATCGGTTAGGGTCCAGCCTGCAACCTGGGATCCCTCGTCGTGCTTGCACCCAGCCAGGG
>JAYTQI010000034.1:0-2528 GCA_043746825.1 Hyphomicrobium sp.
GACCTGTGCATGCGGGGGCGTGAAGCCTGGCGGATTTCGGATGAGTCGGGGATCAAGGCCATTCCCCTCTTCGAGCGGGCTATCGAACTTGATTCCCACTATCCCGAAGCCTACCGCTGGCTTGCCATGAGCCATAATTTTTCGTGGGTCCTGTTCGGTAAACAGAGCCAGCCAGCTCGTGAACTTGCCATGCAATATGCTAATAAGGCCGTGGAACTTGATCCTCTGGATTCGTCTTCCCACTTTGTTCTGGCCGTGGTCCTGACCTATGACCGGAGATGGGATGAAGCCAACTCGGCATACGACGTCGCCTTGCGCCTGAATCCAAACAATGCCGATGCTTGGGCGGATATCTCTGATCTTCGGATCATGGAAGGAAATGGCCGCGAAGCGATTGCCGCATGCGAGCGGGCTTTCCGACTTAATCCGCGCCCTGCGGCCTATTACTATCTGCAACTTGGGCAAGCCCAGTTTGCGGCAGGCGACTATGAGAGTGCGATTAAGACCTTGCGCAACGAGGCGACCTATCGAACCGAGTCTCGGCGTTTCCTCGCCGCCGCCCTTGCCATGCTCGGGCGAATGGAAGAAGCGCGCGACGAGGGCCGCTTGTTTGCGGCCAGCAATCCGCAATTCAGCATTTCACGCTGGGTGGAAGTACAGCCGTTCCGTGATTTGAAAACCCGGGACCGTTTTGTTGAGGCTTTCCGACTCGCAGGATTGCCAGAGTAGTCTTGAGCATCATTTTCGAAAGTGTCTCAATTTAAATTTACGTCTGCTCTTTTTGCGGTTGAGCATCGATACCGCTTCAGTTTGAAATTCCGCTTCATGGCCCAAAGCTGACTAGCCTCTGTCTTGGCAACTTGTCAGCTTTTGACACATAGCGGACATCACGGCTTCGCTGTTTGGCCGCCGCCATCGCTGGCGGCCGATCTTGCTAAAATGTTTCATTCGCGCCAATCTGGACCTCGACTAGCCGATCACCGGTGGATGTCGTATGACTCCAATCAAGAAGTGCCGTGCCTCACCCTTCGACGTGTCAGGGAGATGTCCGATGCGCAGTTTTTTGCTCCTCATCCTGATGATCTGGCTCGCGCCGTCGATATCGCTCGCCGCGCCCATTCATGACGCGGCCAGGAAAGGCGACGTTGCGGCGATAACCGCCGCCCTGGATGCCGGCGCCGATATCAACGCGAGCGAAGGGGGTGGAACGGCGCTCTATTTTGCGGTCAAGCGGGGGCACCTTGCGGCCGCAAAGCTGCTCATCGAGCGCGGCGCCAAAGTCAACGTCGGGTCGAAATACTGGGGCTACCTCCTGACGATTGCGGCCGCCAATGCCCGTGCCGATCTCGTCACACTGCTTCTGGAGCATGGGGCAAATCCGAACTCGACCTTCGATGGCGAGAGCGTGCTTCATGTTGCGGTAAAATATGGCTGTCTTGCCTGCGTCAAGACGCTTGTCGAGGCGGGCGCGGATGTCAACGCGCCGACCTATGACATCCACTACCCCGGCCGGACGCCCATTCACCTTGCCATACGCTACGGATATCCCGAGATAGCCGATTATCTGATGGCGCATGGCGTTCTGCTGCCTGTCCCCGCGCCGATCACCGCCAAACTGGCGACCGCCGATCCTGAAATGGGCCGGATATTTTTCAAAGAGAATTGCACCGATTGCCACAACGACGAACCAACTCAGGTCCGAAACCACGGTCCCAACCTCTGGGGCGTCGTTGGCCGCGAAAAGGCTTCGCTGAAAGAGTCGCACTATTCCAAGGTATTGCGGGAGTGGGGCGGGGTCTGGAGCTATGCGGACTTGAACACCTATCTCTATGGCCCCACCTTCACCAAGCCCGGCGGGACCATGGAGGTGCCCGGCATTCCTGACGAAAATACACGCGCGGACCTGATCGCCTATCTGCGCACTCTCAGCGATAAACCCATCCCGCTGCCATAAGACCCGGCTGCTTTTGGCCCTTGCAGCCTCCCTGTAAGAACGTAGTTATCTTCCGCTTTTGACCCCTAGGCGACTTCAAGGTTTAGCTATGAAATGTTCACCAGTTTGTATAACTCCTAAATTGCCACCGCGCGTCAGCCAAGGGCCAAGCACCGCGCGGGGGTGATTGTGCCACACCACTCCAGAGACCGCTTCGCTGGGCGGCGCTGCTGTTGAGAAAGTACTTTTACAGCAAGCTTAAGTTATGGATATATTGCGAAATGCAAGCCAGCGGAGGTCTAAAGAATGAGGCTTTTGCTTGGTCCGTTTCACCGTTATCGCGAAGAGCACGCATCGGAAATGGAAAGTTTGACTACAGCATGATGAAGCAATCCACAGCGTTGCCAGCCATGGTCCTCTTTTTGGCGATCCTTGGCCTACCAGCCACGGCGATCGGACAGTCCATTACCAATTTTACCCAACAGGTTGTGCGCCTAAATCCCAAGAGGGATCCTGGCAAGCCCGCCTACACGGTTGCCGACTGTTTCGTCAGCGACCACTGCCTGTCATGGCTCACGCAAACCCTGCTGCAGGC
>JAYTQI010000035.1:0-2525 GCA_043746825.1 Hyphomicrobium sp.
GCGACGAGTGCTGGCGCCATGAATGCGGTCGTTATGGCCTACGGCGTCTCGGTTGGCGGTGCCGATGGGGCGCGCGAGAAACTCGCCGAATTCTGGAAACAGATTTCACGCGCTGGCGCGCGCTATAGTCCCGTCAAGACCTTGCCGTGGGAAAAATGGTTGCAGGCTTACGGGTTTACGTCTGACGTTTCGCCGGCTTACATGGCGTTCCAGTCTATGACGCACATGTTTTCGCCTTATCAGCTCAACCCGTTCGACTTCAATCCATTGAAAGACGTGCTGTTGCAGGTCGTGGATTTCGAACGTCTTGCTGCTTGCAATAAGGCCACCCGGCTCTTCCTCAGCGCCACCAACGTGCGCAGCGGAAAAATTAAAGTCTTCCAGAACCCCGAGCTAAGCGTTGATGCGGTTCTGGCGTCTGCCTGCTTGCCGTATGTCTTTAAAGCGGTCGAAATTGACGGCGAAGCCTACTGGGACGGTGGTTATATGGGCAATCCAGCCATTTTTCCGCTCATCTACAATGGCGCATCTGCTGACATTATTATCGTCCACATCAACCCGATCGAGCGCAATAAGCTGCCCCGCTCGGCGCCAGAGATATTCGACCGGATCAATGAGATCAGTTTCAACTCGTCACTCATGCGTGAAATGCGCGCCATCGAGTTTGTCACCCGCCTCATCGATGAAGGCGCACTCGATAGCCAGAAGTACGCCCGCTTGCGCATTCATTCGATCCGCGACGACGCCGAAATGGTCCAACTGGGTGTCGCAACAAAACTCAATCCCGACTGGGACTTCCTATGCCGCCTGAAAGAGGTTGGGCGCAAACGAGCGGACGAATGGTTGGATAACCATTTTGACTCTATTGGCGATAAGTCCACAATCGATCTGCAGGAGGTATTCCTCTAACAATTTTTGCGAAGGCGGCACGCATATGCAGGACATTCCATCCCGGATGATGCTGGCTTTGCAAAATATTCGCGGTTTATGGCGATCATCAGAAACGGCAAGCCGGCTTCCTGATCGCGTCGCTAAGCTGGTGGCCGCTAAAGACCGCGAAAGCGAGCGGCTTCTTTGCTTCGTGCAATTTGGCCTCGCGGGGACACTGTCCCTGCTATATCTCATCACGCCAAGGCCTGCAGACGCTGGCATGATGTTTTTGGCGCCGGTGCCGTTAGCATTAATCACCTATGCGCTTTTCACGTCGGGCCGTATGGCACTGGTGCGGAGGGGGCCTCTGCCAGGCTGGGGCGTGCTCATATCGATTGCGGCCGATATCGCTTTACTGTTTGGCCTGATCTGGTCGTTCCACGTTAGTTATGGCCAGCCGCCAGCGTTCTCTCTCAAAGTTCCAACGTTTGTCTATATCTTTGTCTTTGTCGCCATCCGGGCGCTGCGATTCGACTATCGATATGTCCTGGCTGCAGGTACGATGGCGGCGATTGGTTGGGCACTGATGACGCTGGCGACGATTTGGGTCTCTGGCCCTGGCACGATCACGCGGAACTTTACCGAATACATATCTGGCACCCGTATTCTGATCGGGGCCGAGTTCGATAAGATTTTCGCACTCCTGCTTGTCACGGCTATTCTAGCCCTCGTGGCGCGGCGCGCCGAGCAGACGCTTATCGCGGCGGTCTCCCAAGAAGCTGCAGCACGCGAAATTGGCCGCTTTTTATCTCTCGGCGTTGCGGAGCAGATTTCACAGTCTGACCAGATTATTGAAGCCGGACAAGCGGTTGAGCGTCAGGCCGCGATCATGTTTCTGGATATTCGCGGCTTTACAGGTTTTTCCATGACCCAACCGCCTTCAGAGGTTGTGCGGATGCTCACCGGCTTCCACGCCCGTATGATTCCAATCATCCGCGCCAATGGTGGGGTCATCGACAAATTTCTGGGCGATGGCGTGATGGCAACGTTTGGCGCGGTTAGGGCCTCGGATTCCGCCGCTGCCGATGCACTTCACGCTCTCGACCGGATCATCGACGAAACACAATATTGGCAAGAGTCTCTGAAAACTTCCGGTATCAAAGAACCACTGCTTGTGAATGGTTCAGTAGCCGCCGGAACGGTTGTTTTCGCTGCCGTCGGCGATGAAAACCGGCTCGAATACACAGTTATCGGTGATGCTGTGAACCTCGCAGCGAAACTGGAAAAACACAACAAAGCGGAGAAGAGCATCGCTCTGGTGCCAGTTAGCATCTTCAACTTAGCCACTGCTCAGGGCTTCATTTCCCGGCACACGTTTGAGCAGAGGACGCAGGTCCATGTCGCTGGTGTGACAGATCCAATCGACCTGATGGCTTGCATCGACTCTTGTCCACGATAGCCGCCCGCTATCAAACTCGTTCCCAAGCGATATTTCCGCAATCTCGTCATGCAAGTCATTCTCCAGCTCGTCACCACGGCACCTGCCGACACGAAATATACAAAATGGAGATTGACCATGCGCACGACACGCGGTAATTTTAAGACATTGGCTCTCGCACTCACGGCTTCAGGCGCAATCCTTGGCGGTGCAACGT
>JAYTQI010000036.1:0-2525 GCA_043746825.1 Hyphomicrobium sp.
AGTCTCATTCTCACGTCATCCGGCTTCCCCCGGTGCAAGGACAGCTCATGATGCACCGTCTCAAACGGTTCGCGCTTATCCCACTCCTCCTGGCAACCCCTATCCTGGCACTCCCCATGCTCGCAGTCTCCCCCCACGCATTTGCTGCCGATCAAACCCCGCGCGCCAGCACGTTCGTACTCGCCAACGGCATGCAGGTTGTGGTGATCCCCGATCACCGCGCCCCGGTCGTTACGCACATGGTTTGGTACCGCGTTGGTGCGGCGGATGAAGTGCGCGGCACCTCCGGCATCGCGCATTTTCTCGAGCATCTGATGTTCAAATCGACCGAGAAAATCAAAGTTGGGGAATTTTCCAAAATCGTCGCCCGCCTCGGCGGCCAGGACAATGCCTTCACGGGCCATGATGCGACCAGCTATTTTCAGCGCGTCTCCAAGGACCGGTTGCAGACCGTGATGGAGATGGAAGCCGACCGCATGGTCAATCTGCGCCTGGACGAAAAAGAAGTGCTGACAGAGCGCGATGTTATCCTTGAAGAGCGCCGGTCGCGCATTGATAACAATCCATCCGCCTTGTTTGATGAGCAGCTGAACGCCGCGCTCTACATGAACCACCCTTACGGCGTGCCGGTGATTGGCTGGTATCACGAAATGGCGAAGCTCAGCCGCGCGGATGCGCTGACCTTCTACAAGCATTATTACGCGCCGAATAATGCCATTCTGGTTGTGTCGGGCGACGTTACGAACGACGAAGTGAAGAAATTGGCGGAAGCCACCTACGGCAAAATTCCGTCGAACCCAGCCGTTGTGACCAAGCGCGAGCGCCCGACTGAGCCACCGCAAATCGCAGCACGGCGCATCGAGTACAAAGACCCGCGCGCTGGCAACGCCTCGTTTCATCGCTACTACACGGCGCCAAGTTACATGACGGCCAAACCCGGCGAAGCGGAAGCGCTCGACATCATGATGAAGATCGTCGGTGCTGGCTCAACAAGTAAGCTCTACAAAAAGCTGGTTGTTGAGCAACAAGTGGCGTCACAGGTTTCAGGCGATTATCAGGGCTATGGTCTCGATAGCGGCACCATCTCGCTGTATGGCGTCGCCTCCGATGGCGTCGACTTGTCCAAGGTTGAAGCCGCCGTCGATGCCGTGCTCGCTGATGTCGTCAAGTCCGGCGTGACGGCAGCCGAACTTGAGCGCGCCAAGAACTCATATCTCGCCGACTATATTTTCGAGAGTGATAATCAGCAGTCGCTGGCGCGGCGTTACGGCTGGGGCACGGCGGTTGGGCGCACGGTTGAACAGATTGAAGCTTGGCCTGCCGCGATCTCAAAAGTGACGCTCGACGATATCAAGAAAGCAGCAAGCCAGTATCTTGACATGCGCCACACCGTAACCGGCTATTTGCTGCCCGACAAATCGGGTGTTGCACAACGTGGTGAGCCACAACCGGCTGCGCCTGCGACCAACAGCGTTGTGAGGTAAGGTCATGACAGTATCTCACACCTCCGCCCGCCTAATCCGCGGCTGGGCCCGCCTGGAAATGGCTATTTCGCTCGCGGTCCTCGCACTGTTTTTGTCCGTTCTCCTCATCCGTCCGGCAGCAGCTATGAACATTCAAACGATCAAGAGTCCCGGTGGTATCGAAGCCTGGCTGGTTGAAGAACACTCGGTGCCACTGATGGCGCTGCGCTTTGCGTTCGAAGGCGGCAACAGCCAAGATCCCGCAGGCAAAGAGGGTATCGCCAACTTCATGACAGCGATGATGGACGAAGGCGCGGGCGATTTGCACTCCGCCGAATTCCAAGAACGCGTCGAGGATATCTCGATGCGCATGAGCTTCGATGACAGCAAAGACACGCTTTACGGCAGCTTTGAAACCTTGACGGTCAACAGGCCAAAAGCCATCGAGCTTTTGAAGCTCGCTGTTACGAAACCGCGCTTTGATACGGATGCCGTTGACCGGATCCGTCAGCAGTTGCTCGCCAACCTGATCTATGCCGACAAAGATCCGGACAAAGTTGCGGCCCGTGAATGGTTCGCAACCGCGTTTCAAGGCCACCCTTATGGCCGCCCGGCTAACGGCACGAAAGAAACCGTCTCGAAAATCTCGCACGATGATTTGGCCGGATATCACAAGCGCAATTTCGCCAAGAGCAATCTGAAGCTCGTGGCGGTTGGCGATATCGATGCCGCGACGCTTGGATTATTGCTGGACGATGTCTTCGGCGATTTGCCTGTCAAAGCTGATCTGGTCACAGTGCCGAAGACTGAGCCGGTGAATGCTGGCAAGCAGCAGATTATCGAGATGAATGTACCGCAGTCGGTGGCCGTGTTTGGGCTTGGCGCAATGGCGCGCAAAGACCCCGATTTTATGGCGGCATTTGTGATCAATCATATTCTTGGCGGCGGCGGATTCTCAGCTAAGCTGATGGAAGAGGTGCGCGAGAAGCGCGGCCTTGCCTATTCGGTTTACAGCTACATCCAACCCTTCCAGCACTCGTCGATCTTGTCGGGCGGCGTTGC
>JAYTQI010000037.1:0-2524 GCA_043746825.1 Hyphomicrobium sp.
CACGTTTTCTCCTTGGCGTCGCTGAGGCTGGGTTCTTTCCGGGGCTCATTTATTATTTGACAAACTGGGTGCCAGCGCCTGTTCGCGCTAGCGCCATCGCCACCTTCATGATGGCAGTACCGGTTTCAGCCGTTGTTGGCGCGCCGCTGTCTGGGCTGATCCTCGATCACTTGAATGGCGTGCATGGCCTCAAAGGCTGGCAATGGTTATTTATCCTGGAAGGCCTTCCGGCCATTGGCCTTGGGATCGCGGCGGCGTTTGTGCTGAAAGATTCTCACGATGACGCCGCTTGGTTGAGCGAACCCGAGCGTCGCGCACTAAACGAAACTATCGCCGCTGAGAATGCGGCCAAGGCCAACGTGCGCTCCTATACCCTTCGCGATGCCCTGACCTCGCCACGTATCCTGAGCCTGAGCCTTGTCTATTTCGGCATTGCGACCGGGCTCTACAGCTTGGCTTTCTGGCTGCCGCAAATTGTGAAAGCCTTTGGTTTGACCAATACTCAAACCGGCCTCGTCGCTGCTGTGCCGTTCTTGAGCGGCGCTATCGTGATGTACTTTTGGGGCCGCCACTCGGACAAAACGAACGAGCGGGTTTGGCATGTGGCTTTGCCAGCTCTGATGGGCGGGCTAGCGCTGTATGCGGGCACGCATGTGACAGCGCCAGCTCCAGCTCTGGTACTTCTGACACTCGCGGCGATTGGCGTTTTCGCGTCTCTGCCGGTGTTCTGGACGCTGCCCGCCGCCATGCTCTCTGGTACCGCAGCCGCAGCAGGGATCGCACTGATCAACTCAGCCGGCAACGTTGGCGGCTTTGTGGGACCTTATCTCGTCGGCTGGTTGAAGGGCCAAGGCCTTGCTGACGGCGAAGCCACCGGAACCATCGCGCTGTTTATGATTGTGTCTGGCGTGGTGGTGCTGCTGGCAGGTGACGGCACCAAGAAGCCCGCCAGCACTTAATGCTCGGCTGGCGCTAAGCCCTCAGGCGTTACAGGCTGGAGATCGACGCTCTCGCCGCAGCCGCAGGCACCCTTCTGGTTCGGGTTGTTGAACACGAATTGCGAGGCGAGCTTGTCGGTCTTGAAGTCCATCTCAGTGCCGAGCAAGTACATGACAGCCGTGGGCTCGATAATGACCACAGCACCTTGATCCTCGACCACATCGTCAAATTTGCCGATCTCACTGGCCCAGCTCATGGTATATTCCATGCCAGCACATCCGCCCTTCTTGACGCCTATCTTCAAGCCCTTCACGCCGGGCTTCCCCGCCATCAAAGTCTTGACGCGGTTAGCTGCGGCGTCGGTCAGGGTCAGGACTTTGGGCATCATGCGAAGAGATGGCATTGTGGTCTCGCTTCTGTTGGCCAACCGAATATAGGAATGGCCCCGTTAATTTTCGACCCCAGCTTTAGAACATATTCAACGCAAGACGGGCTTCGTCCGACATCCGGCTTTGATCCCAGGGCGGATCGAAGGTAATCGTGGCCTTAGCGCCGGATACGCCCGGCACCGCGTTGACGGCGTTTTCAACCCAGCCCGGCATCTCACCCGCCACCGGGCAGCCCGGCGAGGTCAGCGTCATTTCAACGTCAACATGGCGGTCGTCGTTGATATCGACCTTGTAGATCAGGCCAAGCTCATAGATGTCGGCCGGGATCTCGGGATCGTAGACGGACTTTAGCGCTGCCACGATATCGGTGGTGAGGCGGTCGATTTCCTCGGGCGGCAGAGCTGAGCCGCTGGTGGTTTCAGGCGCCTTGGCCTCGATGAAATCCGGCGTGCTTGCGGCCACCGCCTCATGCGCGGGCTTCGCAGCATCCATGACATCCGGTTTGTTATCGTCCATGGCAGGTGCCTTTCACGCAAACAGATCGTGGGCTTTGGTCAACGCAGCCACCAGCGCATCAACTTCGTCCAGGGTATTATACATCGCAAATGAGGCGCGGCATGTGGCGGTAACGCCAAGCCGGTCCATCAAGGGTTGCGCGCAATGATGCCCGGCGCGGATGGCGACGCCCGAGCGGTCTACGATGGTTGAGATATCGTGCGGATGCAGCCCATCAACCGTGAACGAGAATATCGCGCCTTTACCCGGCGCATTACCGTAGATCTTGAGCCACGGCAGCGCGCTGAGGCGTTCTTGGGCATAGGCCCCGAGTTCCGCTTCATGTGCCGCGATCTTATCGCGCCCGGCCTGCATCATATAATTGAGCGCCGCGCCAAGGCCAATGGCCTCGACAATTGCGGGCGTGCCAGCTTCAAACTTATGTGGCGTCTTGTTGTAGGTGATGCGATCAACGGTCACGTGTTCAATCATATCTCCGCCACCCTCATAAGGGGGCAGTGCGTCGAGATGCTGCTTCTTGCCGTACAGCACGCCGATGCCGGTCGGCCCGTAAGTCTTGTGGCCGCCGAAGACGTAGAAGTCAGCATCTAGCGCCCGCACATCGACGCCCATGTGGACTGCGGCTTGGCAGCCATCGACCAGCACAGGAATGCCGCGCCCATGCGCGAGGTTGATGATCT
>JAYTQI010000038.1:0-12947 GCA_043746825.1 Hyphomicrobium sp.
GCGAATAGCGAGTAGCGAATAGTTCTTAGCGGATCGGGCGAGCCCTATTCGCTTTTGGCTATTCGCTACTCGCTGCAATTACTTCACTTCAACTACAGCGCCTTGATCTTCGAGCTGCTTCTTGAGCTTGGCGGCCTCGTCCTTCGAGATACCTTCCTTGACGGTCTTGCCGCCGGCCTCGACCAAATCTTTGGCTTCTTTCAAGCCAAGACCCGTGATGGCGCGGACTTCCTTAATGACGTTGATCTTCTTCTCGCCGCCCGACTTCAGGATAACGGTGAATTCGGTCTGCGCTTCAGCAGCAGGCGCTGCGGCAGCGGCGGGACCAGCAACGGCAACAGCGGCAGCGGCCGAGACGCCCCACTTTGTTTCGAGCATCTTGGCAAGTTCGGCGGCTTCGAGAACTGTCAAGCTTGAGAGTTCATCGACGATTTTTTCGATCTTCGACATGTGAAACGTCCTTCTGGTTTGAACTTAAATTTTCGAGTGCAGCACTGAGGCTGGATTGAGCTTCGTATTCGCCCTTAAGCGGCTTCCTTGGATGCCTTCGCCTGGATGACCCGTGCGAGCTTGGCTCCTGGCTCTGCAATCGTGCGGGCAATTTTCGTTGCCGGCGCGTTGAGGAGGCCACAGATCTTGGCTCTGAGTTCATCGAGTGACGGCAGTTCGGCGAGCGCTTTCACGCCTTTTGCGTCGAGGACAATCTTGCCCATCGACCCGCCAAGAATAACGAGCTTGTCGTTGGTCTTGGCGAAGCTGACGGCGATCTTGGCGGCAGCGATCGGGTCTTTCGAGTAGGCGAGGACGGTTGGTCCCTTCAAAAGATCTGAGATGCCGGTGTAATCGGTGTCCTTGAGTGCAATTTTGGCGATCCGGTTCTTGGCCACTTTGACCTTACCGCCGGCGGCTTTCACCTGCTGGCGGTAATTGGTCATTTGAGCGACCGTGAGACCGTTGTAGTGGGCAACCACAACCAAGCCCGTGTTCTTGAACACGTCATGGAGGGTGGTTACGAGCTCACTTTTCGCGGCTCTATCCACGTCTCGTCTCCTTGCTGCGGGTTACCCCAAAATGAGGCCCCCGCGGGTTGCACCTTGCCGCCATCGTTTTGCAACGGGGGCGACGCTTGGTCTGTCCTAGTCCCGTGAACCTCATATCGAGGCGGCACGGTGCTGACCCAGAAGGTTCAAACCAGACTTTGAGCTTGCGCCCTTGATCCGGCAGTCTTCTGTCTCATGCGGGCTCTCGTCTTTGAGCACTTAAGCCGCAAGCGGCGGACCGCTGTTGGCACCCACAATCTCGGACAGTGCCAGACCGGAATTTGCACCCCGGTCTGGGGTTTTCCAGGTTGCCCCGGAATTCTTATTTAGCGCTTAGATGACCGGGCCAGAAGCCACAGTCGTTGCGTCCAGCTTCAAGCCCGGACCCATCGTCGAAGACAGCGATATCTTCTTCAGGTACGTGCCTTTGGAGCCTTGCGGTTTTGATTTAATGACCGCATCGACGAATGCCTTGATGTTTTCGACCAAAGCCTTTTCTGTAAAGCTCGCCTTGCCGACGCCAGCGTGCACGATACCCGCCTTCTCGACACGGAACTCAACCGAACCGCCCTTGGCGCCTTTGATGGCGCTGACGACGTCCATCGTGACGGTGCCGACGCGGGGGTTTGGCATCAGGCCACGGGGGCCAAGCACCTTACCCAAACGGCCAACGAGGCCCATCATATCGGGCGTCGCGATGCAACGGTCAAAGTTGACCGTACCCTTCGAGACGATTTCGACCAGGTCTTCCGCGCCAACGAGGTCAGCACCGGCTGCCCGGGCTTCATCTGCCTTTGCGCCCTTGGCAAACACCGCCACGCGCGAGGTCCGGCCCGAGCCATTCGGCAAATTGCAGACGCCGCGAACCATCTGATCAGCGTGTTTGGGATCAACGCCGAGGTTCATTGCAACCTCTACCGTCTCATCAAACTTCGCCTTGGCGCGGGCCTTAATGATCTTGACGGCTTCATCGACCGTGTAAGCTTTGCCAGCCACCAGGCCTTCCGTCACCATCACCATGCGCTTGCCGCCTGCGGCGCGCGTTGCTTTGATCTTTTCAGGCGTCATGTTTGCTTTTTTATCGGCCATTGGCTTACTCCACCACCTTGAGGCCCATCGCGCGGGCGCTGCCTGCAAGGGTGCGGGCGGCGGCATCGAGATCGTGCGTGTTCATGTCTTTCATCTTGGTCTTGGCGATATCGCGCATCTGCGCCATCGTCACCTGACCCACAAAGTTGCGGCCCGGCTCTTTCGAACCCGAACCCGGCTTGCCTGTTGGCTTAAGGCCGGCAGCTTTCTTGATCAGAAAGGTTGCCGGCGGGGTGCGCATCTCGAACGTGAAGGAGCGGTCAGAGTAGACCGTGATCTTCACCGGGATTGGTGTACCCTGCTCAAGATCCTTCGTTTTGGCGTTGAAGGATTTGCAGAATTCCATGATGTTGACCCCACGCTGGCCAAGCGCAGGGCCGATTGGCGGCGACGGATTGGCCGCGCCCGCGGGCACTTGCAAGTTGATAAAGCCATCGACTTTTTTCGCCATAGGTTCCCCTACAAGGTTTGCGGAACGGCTACCCCGGCTAAAGGGGCAATTCCAGGGTTAGCGGTTCAACGGGCGTTGCTTCCAAATAGAAGCGCGGCCCTCCCGCACGACACCGCATTGAAAGTTTCCCTTCAGTACGGTCTCCGGCCATGAAGGCCGGAAGACTTTACAAGCGACCACAAAACTGAGGCTGAGCCTCAGGTCGCGATCTTCTCGACTTGGCCGAATTCAAGCTCAACCGGCGTTGGCCGGCCAAAGATCGAAACGGCGACTTTGACGCGAGAGCGCTCTTCATCGACTTCTTCCACGACACCCGTGAACGAAGCGAACGGACCGTCCGCGACTTTGACATTCTCACCGACCTCAAACATGATGGTCGGCTTGGGACGCTCGACGCCTTCCTTCACCTGGTGAAGAATGCGCATCGCCTCGTCTTCGGAAATCGGCATCGGCTTATTATCAGCGCCGAGAAAGCCGGTGACCTTGGGCGTGTTCTTGATCATCACGAACGCCGCGTCGGTCATTTTCATTTTGACGAGCACGTAGCCCGGCAAGAACTTGCGTTCGGTCGGGATCTTGCGGCCACGCTTGACCTCGATAATTTCTTCGGTCGGGACCACTATATCTTCAAAAAGATGATCGAGGCCGCCCGCTTTCGCGCGCTCGCGGATGGCATCAGCCACCTTGCGCTCGAAGTTGGTGTAGGCGTGGACGATGTACCAACGTGAGCCAGCCGCCGTCTTCTTCTCTTCGCGTTGTTGCGCGACAACCATTGTCTGAAGCCCTCTCGCCTCGAGTTCTTAGGTCCCGTAACCCAGAACGAAGCGTACGATCCTGCTCAAGGCCTGATCAACGAGCAAAAAGAAAAGAGAGGCGAACGCGACCATGATGAGAACCATCAGTGTCGTGATCCAAACCTCTTTGCGCGATGGCCAGGTAATCTTGGCAGCTTCCTGCCTGACTTCTTGCATAAACGCGATTGGGTTTAACTTCGCCATCAAAGTGCTTTCTCAACCAAACATGCGACAACTTGCCGCTCCCTGCCTCTGGCTTTATGCCTGGAGCCGGTGCTGCAAGTCGAACCAGAACGAGGTGGCAGGGGCGGAGGGGCTCGAACCCGCGACCTTCGGTTTTGGAGACCGACGCTCTACCAATTGAGCTACACCCCTACAAGCGCCTCAAGACGTTCTTAAGGATACACTGCCTCATTCAGGGCTCGTCTCCTTAACTGATGTTTTCGAGTTTGTCACTTGGGGGCACAAACGCTTTTTTTCAAGCGGGCTTCACCGGCTCGACGACGACGGCGGTGCCATAGGCCAAAACCTCGGTAACGGCGGCTGCAATTTCATTGGCATCGTAGCGCATGGCCAGGATGGCATTGGCGCCCATAGCTTGGGCGTGCTCGACCAGGAGATCAAAAGCTTCCTGGCGGGTTTGTTCGGCGAGTTTGGTATAAACTGAGATATTGCCGCCGAAGAAAATTTGAATGGCGGCGCCAAGGTTCCCAACCACAGAGCGCGAACGCACCGTCAACCCCCGCACCATGCCGAGATGGCGGACAACGCGATAGCCGGGAAGATCATTGGTGGTGACGACGAGCATGTGGGGGTTCCTTGTGACAGGCAGTCCGGAGGTCTTTTCGTGGTCAACACTTGCTCAAACCCGGCTGCGGCGTCAATATCAAGACGGAAGGAGTTGCTCATGGTTGATGTAATCAAAAGCGTTTGACCGACCTGGAGTCACTGGTTTGGGACATTCCGAACCTGCTCAACGCGCGCTTTACGGCTTTGACACCGAGTTCGTGTCACTTCGCGGCGCACTGACCGACATGACAACGCGCGTCGCAGCACTAGAGCGCACCATGACCGGGCTGCAGACAGACATGCGCGATTTGCGCGGGGGTGTCACGAGGCAGCTGATCGAACAGGACAAGCGGCTTGCTGATCAAGAGAAGCGGCTGGGCGCGATTGAAAACAAAATTGGCACGCTCGACGACAAGCTAGAGAAACAGGGTCAACACCTCGGCACGATTGAACAAAAAATCGACGAAGTGCTCAAGCGGCTGCCGAAGGGTTGAAGCTGTACCGGGTGCCGGTCCGCCAATGCAGGATTGATCCCGCCGAAGCTACCTGCGCCGAAGGCGGCAGACAAAACCGGCGCAGGCGGATGGAGCGGACGATGGGAATCGAACCCACGTATGAAGCTTGGAAGGCTTCCGTTCTACCATTGAACTACGTCCGCGTTTCGCTTTGATCGTGGCTAACCCCTTGCTGGGAGCCGGCCGCCACGATTTGGCATTCGGTGCCAAGACGAGACGCTAATCACCATGCGTTGCCCGCCCCGTCAAGGTGGCCACAATTTCACGCCGTATCTCCCGCCTTCGCGAGCGGCAAACCGTCCACGCCACGCCCGATTTTCTTGAGGCCCTGATCAATGAGCTTGCGCCATTTCGGCCCGCGCCCGCGGGCATCCTCAATAGCGTCGGCGACGTGCCCCGGTTCGCGCATCTCTAGAGCGTCGAAGATGTCTGCGGATTGCGACAAGTCTTTTTGGCGTTTTGGATTTGTCTCCAGCCGCAACCCTGAAACGATCAGCTTATGGATGCCATATCGGGCGGGCAGCGGCACTCGCACCAAAACACCTGAACCGTAAAGCGCGACCGCCTCTACAGGCTCGTCAATCAGATATTCGAGATAGTGCAGTGGAGCTGCTGCCGCAGCCAGTGCTTTGAGGTGAACTTGCCCCTTTGTCCGGCGCACAGTGGTCAACACGTCGAATTGAAAGCCCGACTGCGCAACAAAAACCTGCGGCCATTTATGATCGCGATTCATGCGGGCTTCAAAACTTGGATCAGCACGTCGCAAAATGTCTTCCAGCGGCTCTTGCGCTGATGACGCGAGCGCCGCACCCGGCGGAACTGCCAGGTCCGCATCTTTGGTCATCAAGCCTGACATTAAAAATGCCCCAACCAGACAGGGATAGAGTTGATACGCGCCGGTACCAACCAGCACGCCTCCCGCTTCGAAAATCCCTGCCTCCGCCAGCACTTCCAGCAATCGGCCCATATAGAGATCAGGTGCTGGAATCCGGGCGCGCTTTAATGCAGAAACGGTAGACTTGCGAACCTTAGCTTCCTCCGCAGCGCGTTTTATGCGTGACGCCGAAGACTGCGCAGCCGGATCGCCAGCCTCGCCAATGTATTTCTGCTTGTAAGTAGAGCCTTGCCGTTCAACCGCATAAAGCCGCTTCTTGCCATGGACGGTTTTGACCGCAATCGTTCCGCCGCGCCCGTTTGATAGGCTAAGCGACTGCTGCAGGTCGGCGTAGAGTGTTAGGAAATTGAGGGGTATCTGCTTCATGCGTCACGTATACAAGAATTTACAAAAACTTGTATACGGCACGGCGCTGAATTTTCCGTGATGATCTCAAAATTTAGGGCGGCGGTGGTGGAGAAGGCTGGTTTCGAACCAGCGTAGGCTAAGCCAACGGATTTACAGTCCGTCCCCTTTAACCACTCGGGCACTTCTCCACGCCGCCAGCAACTGCGATATCTACCGCAGTGACCCTAACAAAATCGACCCCGCCAAAGCTGGCAGGGCCTTGGCCGCGTTATCTGCGACAGGGGCCTTTATTGTCAATCAGAAAAGCGCCATGGTCGCGACCCTTGCCCGCGCCAAATGCGCCGCCGGGCCGTCAGTAATCCTCAACCAAACCGGGGCGTGTCCTGAGCAAAGAGCCGTATAAAAAGCCGTGGCGGGCTAAGCCAAAGGGTCAAAGCGGCCCCAAGCCGGCAGGCCGCTTTTTCAAGCGTAGCGGGCGACCCGAGGGAAAACCCGAAAGCCGGGCGAGTGCTGGCGAAGATGGGCCGTTGCGGCTGTTCGGGCTGCATTCAGTTGAGGCCGCGCTCAAAAATCCAGCACGCAAGATCAATCGCCTTGTATTGACCGAGAATGCCGAGCGCCGCCTCGTCGAGGCCATGGGCAACCTCGCTGTCCCGGTTGAATACGCATCGCCGCGCGACCTTGATAAAATCTTAGGTGCTGACGCCGTTCATCAGGGCGCCATGATTGAGACCGAGCCGCTGCCCGAGCCGGATTTCAACGAGCTTATCGTTGCCTCCGGCGGGCGGCCGCTGATCGTACTCGATCAAGTGACGGACCCGCACAACGTCGGCGCGATACTGCGCTCGGCCGCTGTGTTCGGAGCCGCTGGCCTTGTCATGACCCGCCGCCACAGTCCTCCACTCAACGGCGTGCTGGCAAAATCAGCCTCCGGCGCGCTGGAGCTGGTGCCGGTGGCGCTGGTGGGAAACCTCTCCCATGCGCTCCGTGAGTTGAAAGACGTTGGCTTCAGGCTCGTTGGCCTCGACGGCGACGCGGAGGCTGCGATTGAAGATTTGGATTGGTCGCGCCCGACCGCTCTTGTGATGGGATCGGAGGGCAAGGGCTTACGCCAGCTCACCGCTGAAACTTGCGATCTTCTCGTTCGCATCTCGACGGACGGACAACTTGGCAGCCTCAACGTCTCGAACGCGGCGGCCATCGCGCTGCACACGGCTGCGTGTGCACGGCGAACTGCGAAGACTTAGATGCAGGGTCTTTTAATTAGCAGACATACCCGTTGAGCCGGTAGGGAAACGGATGCTCACACCTGCCCGCGCGGTCCATTGATTCAACTCACCACTTCCATTTTGCTGATCAAGAAAATAGCGCAGCCCTTCAACCCGGCCAACGATCATGGGTGTGAACTGATATTCAACGCCGCCACCGGCAACGACGCCATCATAAGATGCTTCTCGATGAAACTTAAAATTGACTGCAGGTGCTGATGCCGAGGTGCTGAAATGTGACCAGCCAAAACCGGCGGTCCCGAAAAACATCAAGCCACTACTGTTGGCGATGCCAACGCGGCCACGCACGCTCGCCAGATAATCAATGTTAGCGTTGACGCTGAGATCTCCATTTCCGCCACCAAGTGGAACTATACGTGAGCCGTTGGCGTCAGCGAACGTATAATCACCTTCAACGCCTAAAACGAGTTGCCCAAACTGCGCATTATATCCGCCATGAAACCCAGCAACAGCGCCACTAACCTCAAGACTTTTTCTTGGACTGTAGTTCTGAGTGTAGCCCGCATGGCCGCCAATATAAGGGCCAGACCAATCAGGCGTCACCTCATCTGCTAGAGCGGACGCCGCGCTCAGCCCGAGTGCAAACGCAGCAGCTCTGGATTTTTTGAGAAACATTTTCGCAACCCCCCAAAATCGCGTCTGACGATCCGCCAGCGTACTTAATTAGCATGTGGGAATAATAATGCTAGGGGCCTCCCAATCGCCATGTGTAAAAGACTTGTTTGCTAAGTGCAAAAAAGGCGCTGCCCGTTGAACAGGCTGCGCCTTTGATGTCTTTTATAGCACCGATTTACGACGTTTTGGGTACTACTCGCAGATCAGCGGGCGTTCGCAGACATAGCGGCCGCCACGGCAGACCGTGTCGCCATAGCTGTTTTCGAAACAACGGCGGCCTGTCCATTGGCATTCACGCGGACCATAGTGGCACGCATCATCGTCGCGGTATGACGAGTAGTAATGCGGGTGAGCGTGCGCGCTCGCCGCACCGAGAATGCCGAGGCCTATGATACCTGCCGCAACACCGAACGCAACGCCGCTGCCGTGGCGGGCTTCAGCTTGCGGCACTGAAGCGAAGCTCATACCGAGCCCCAACGTCAGAGCCAAAAATGCATGTGTGATTGTCTTGAACATGGGTGTCTCCCCAGTGCGAGCCGCCTTAGGCAGCAGTTGAAATTACCGGCTAGGGGCACGCGATTCGTCCCCGCTAGCTTCGACCATGAACGAGGCCATATGAATGTGGCATGAACACGTAGTTTTTTGCGAAAAACTTGTGTTCGTTTCGAGTGTTTCTGGTGATCTCACCAGTCGCCGCGGCGATGACCGCCGTGGTGGCGATAATGCCATTCGACGTGATGGTATCCGCGCTTAGGTGCGCCCCACGCCGCGTAGTAATGCGGCAGCGCGTTGTGCTGGCGGTGAACGTGGGCCGGGCCCCAATAGCCTGAGTTGTAGTAGGGATAATAACCGCGCGGGCTATACTGATAAGCATGCGGATCTGTTTCCGGATGCGTCAGATAGGTATGGTTGTAGCGCGGATAATAAACCCAATGCCGCACAGTTCTCAATCGGTCCCAGCCGGCAGGCTGATCAGGACGGTCAAAAAAGGCGGACGCGGATTGGGGGGCGGCGATGGCAGCGGCGAAAACGCCAAGGGCCAACGCCAGGAGGCTCTTCAAACGCATAACTCTATACTCCTCGACGACCCGGAATGCTCTGTGATCAGAGTCCGGTAAACGATGCGGTAACAATTGCCCGAGAATGCCTAACAAGCGGTTAACATGATACCGCTGCAGGCGGCACGCAATGGCACTTTGGCCACGTCCAGCTGGTTAATCAAATTAATCAAATCGTCATGCTCTTGGCCCGACACTCAGGGCAAGCGAATCGGCTAGTTCCAGGGGCTAGCCGCAATGCCGTGCGCCTCTAGTCACGGCTTTGGAATGGCAGGCGGGGCAGTCTAAGTGACGCGCAGAAAAGACAAAAAGCAGGACGAGCGCGAACGCATGCTGGCTGCCATGCGCCGGCTCGATGAGCTTTTGCAGAACCCCGGCCCAGGTATCACTGTGACGCCCGTCGGCAGCGATGAGGAACGCCGCAATCTTCTCCTGCGCGATGTTGACGTCACAGAATTTGCAACTTTGCCGCCAACGCAGGACGGCATTGGTCCGTTATCCGATGTTGCTGCGGCCATCAAACCAGCAGCCGCAGCTTTTCCAGCAGCGCCGCCAATCGCAACGGTGCAAGCCGAATCCGCGCCCCCAGCTTGGGTCGCAAAAGTCGCTGGCGGACCTGATACACCGCCACCACCGCGAGAACGTGCGAGCCCTGCCGCTCAACCGGCTCAGCCAAAGCCACGCGCTGAAGGTCTCAAAGGATTTGAGCCCTCGAAAAACAGCGCGGGTCTGTTTGGCGTATTTCTGAATTGGCTGTTGGGCCCCCGCGAGAGCGAAATCAAAGCGGCGGTTGCCGCCAGCCGCCGCGCCCTTAATGCAACGTTTCTATTCAGCGCCGTCATCAATTTGTTGATGATGGCAGGGCCCCTGTTCATGCTGCAGGTCTATGACCGCGTTTTAACCTCGGGCTCATTCCCAACCTTGATAGCGTTGTCGCTGATTACTGCAGGGCTCTATGGCATCATTGGCATGCTTGAGCTGGCGCGCTCACGCATCATCAGCCGCGTCGGCGCCGAGATCGACCAGCGCCTCAGCGACCGAATTTTTGAAGCCTCTCTGCGCAAGAGCCTCGCGACCCAAGGCTCAGCGGGTCCGGCCTTGCGTGAACTCGACAGCTTCCGGCAATTTATCTCCGGCCCCGCACCACTGACGTTCTTCGACACACCGTGGACGCCGGTCTATCTGCTGGTCATTTTCATGACCCATTGGTTACTTGGCATCGCCGCAACGATTGGCACCGGTATTCTGTTGTTTCTAGCCTGGATAAGTGAACAGCGCGCCCGCCAGCCCATGGGTGAAGCCAGCCGCTCTGTCACCAAGAGCCTTGAGATGGCGGAAACCGGCCAGCGCAACGCCGAAGCCATCACGGCGATGGGCATGTTGACCGCTTATCGCGCCCGCTGGCAGCATCTGAACGCCGAAGGCCTTGGCTGGCAGCTGCTCGCGTCCGACCGGCTTGGCGGCATGTCAGCAATTACCAAGACCACGCGTCTGCTACTGCAATCGCTCATGTTGGCGATTGCTGCGGGACTCGCCGTGAACGGCGCCATCTCATCCGGTTCGATTATCGCCGCCACTATCATCTTTGGCCGTGCGCTCGCCCCCGTTGAACAAATCATCGGCCACTGGCGCGGCTTCATCAAGGCCCGCGAGAGCTACTTCAAACTTGAAGATGTTCTCACCTACGCACCACCCGACCGCAGCCGCACGCAGCTGCCGCGCCCAAGAGGCGTGCTTGACGTTTCCAACATCCGCGTCGCGGCGCCAGAATCCCGCAACATCATTTTGAACGGCCTGACCTTCTCAGCGCACCCTGGTCAGATGCTGGCGGTTATCGGCCCCAGCGCCTCTGGCAAATCAACGCTTGTCCGCGCCCTCGTCGGACTCTGGCCAACGTTTGGTGGCGCCATCCTCCTCGATGGCGCGCGCCTCGATCAGTGGCATCCCGAAGACCTTGGACGCTACGTCGGCTATCTGCCACAAAGCGTTGAACTTTTCGCGGGCTCGGTCAGGCAGAACATATCCCGCTTTCAAAGTAGCGCAACCGACGAACAAGTCATCGAAGCCGCGCAACAGGCGCACGCGCACGAGCTGATCCTGGCGTTGCCGAAAGGCTACGAGACGGAACTTGGCGCTTACGGCACTTATCTTTCAGGCGGCCAGCGCCAGCGTATCGCGCTTGCGCGTGCACTTTTTGGCACGCCGCCGCTTGTCGTGCTGGACGAGCCCAATTCCAACCTGGACCGGCCGGGCGATGAAGCCTTGTCCTCTGCAATTGATGGATGCCGCGCCCGCGGTCAAACCGTCATCCTGGTCTCGCATCGAGTCCAGGCCATCGGCAAAGCCGACTTGCTGTTGTTCCTCGAAAAGGGCCAGCAGCGCGCCTTTGGGCCGCGCAACGAGGTCATGAAGCTGTTCCAGGGCCCAGCCCAACAACCGACACCAAAGCAGCCGCGCCCCGCGCCGCTGAATTCACCAATTGAAGACCGGCGAGGCCCTGACCGCAAACCTGACGATGAAGCGCTGAATACCCCTCCTGCTCAGGCCACAGGGAGCGAGGGCTGATGAATATCTTGTCCCTAACAAAATCGTTCTCTCCCGCTGCCACCGCAAAAAACGATTGGCACGCCACCGACCCGTGGGTGAACTATGGCATGCGTGTCGTCGTGCTGCTGTTTGCAGGCGTCGTGGTTCTGTCAGTGATTCCGATATCAGGCGCTGTCGTCTCCACCGGCACCGTGACGGTCGAAGGCGACTATAAATCCGTGCAGCACCTGGAAGGCGGCATCGTTTCAAAAATTCTCGTCAAGAACGGCGACAGCGTCAAAGAGGGCGATGTGCTCGTCAAGCTCGACGACACGCAGGCCCGCGCCAGCATGACGGCCACCTCGTCCAAAGTCTCTGAATTCACAATCCAGGAAGCGCGCCTGATCGCCGAGCGCGACCACAAAGACAACTTCGCGTTGCCGGATGGCATCGATGGCAACGACCCAGCGACTGCGCAAATTCTGTCCGCCCAGACCTCGTTATTTGAGGCAAAGCGCACGGCCTATATCGGCCAGCAGAAGGTTTTGCATCAAAAGCTAGGGCAGGCCGAAAGCGAGATCAAAAGCAATGAGAGCCAGATCGCAGCCCGCAAAAAAGAGCGCGATCTCAACGACAAAGAGTTGGCGACCGTGATGCCGCTCTTTGAAAAGGGCTATGTCAATCAGCAGCGCGTCGGCCCCTTACAGCGCGAAGCCGCGCGCCTTGAAGGTGAAATCAATACCTTCAAATCAGAGACCAACAAGCTGAAAGCGGCGCGCGCAGAAATGGCAGCGCGCCTCGCCCAGATTGACAAAGATTTCGCGCAGCAGGCGGCAGAGGATCTGCAAAAGATACAGCCCCAGCTCTCCGAGCAACGCGAGATGAAAAAATCTTACTCAGATAAGATGAAACGAACCGATATCCGCGCGCCCGTGACGGGGCTCATTCACGCCCTGGCCGTTCACACAGAAGGCGGCGTCATTCAGCCGGGTGGCACAGTGCTGCAAATTGTCCCGCAAACCAACGCGCTCGCCGTCCAGGCCAAGGTCACGCCGCACGACATCGACAAAGTGCATGATGGCCAGATAGCGACAGTGCGTTTCTCGTCCTTTGACTCCCACACCACACCGCGCCTGCAGGGCCGGGTGCGGTCTGTTTCAGCGGCCGAAATCATCGACAAGGAAGGCAAGAGCTATTTCACGGCAGAGGTCGAAATTCCAGCGTCCGAATTGGCCAAGCTTGAATCCGATCAGCACCTGCTGCCCGGGATGCCCGCAGAAGTTTATCTCGAAGGCCGCTCGCGCATGATCTTGTCATACTTCTTGAAGCCGTTGACCGACATGATGGCGCGCACGTTCCGGGAGCGCTGAGGCCGCCGCCAGCATGCCTTTAACGCGCTCAATAGGCGTTGAACCTGGCCTTGCGCGAGATGACCGTCAGCAAGATGATATGCAGGTCAAAAATCACCGACCAATTATCGATATAATACAAATCGTGGGTGACGCGCTGGCTCATAGCCTCGTCGGTTTCGGTCGCGC
>JAYTQI010000039.1:0-2523 GCA_043746825.1 Hyphomicrobium sp.
TGCTTTCGATGGCAAGACGGTGCTCATGACGTCGAAATCGTTGACTATCATTGAACTGGCGCAAACGCCAATGGAGAGGCTATGGCTACAAAATTAGACCCTATTCCTCCCGGTGAAATCCTCCAGGAAGATTTTCTCAAGCCCCACGGCATCAGCCAAAACGAGTTAGCGCGCGCGCTCGCCATAAATCCGGGACGGGTGAATGACATTATTCGCGGGCGGCGCGGAATTTCAGCCGATACGGCGTTGCGTCTCTCCGCTTATCTTGGAACGAGCGCCGAGTTTTGGCTGAATTTGCAAACGCGCTACGATCTCAAGATCGCGGCGCGCGAATCTGGACCGCAAATTCGCAAAAGCGTGAAGCGGCTAACCTCGCGCGCAGCATAAGCCTACTTCAACTCCCACGTCACCGTGACGCGTGCCTCTAATGCCTGCGTGCCGCGCTCAACGGGCGCTGCAGTCTTGGCTGAAATCGCATTGGCTCTGAACATCGGCTGCGGACCGGCAAACACCACGTCTTCGGAAATCTGCAGCACCTTGCCAACGTCCGCGCCACCTGCCGCCGCTAATAACTTAGCGCGCCGCAGGGCGTTACTCATCGCTGTCTTGCGCGCTTCATCCTTCAAGCTCTCGGCCTTTGAGACTTCAAACGACATGCCGTTGACCTGATTGGCGCCAACGGTGACGAGTTGATCGAGGACTTCGCCCAGCGCATCGAGATTGCGCACCAGAACTGAAACCTGATTATTGACACGGTAACCGGTGATGCGCGGCGGCACACCCTCTTTGCCATAAACCTGCACCGGCTCGACGTTGAACGACGAAGTCTGGATGTCTTTAGGATCAACGCCCTTGGCTTTCAATTCCGCGACAACTTTTTTCATCGCCTCGGTATTTTTCGTCATAGCTTCGCGCGCCGTTAGCGATTCGCTCACAACACCGGTTGAAATGTGCGCCTGATCAGGCTCGGCCATGACCTCGCCAGAGGCTGATACGGTCACAATGCGATCCATCAATTTCTCCTCGGCCCAAAGCGGCGTGACGTTAATGGCAAACAGGGCGCTTGCCAGCATGATCGCGGCCCGGCCAAATCTCATAAGTTGCATCGTCGCATCTCCCGTGACGGCATCTCCGCGCCGGATAAACGGCCTTCGGGGACAAATGAAGGCCGAAACGGGGTTTGGCGACAATATGAATTCTGTTATGAGGGGCGCGGCTCTGGATCCCCTCTCCCCATTCCTTCAATGGGGAGAGGGTGATATTCCAGTCTGCCCTCGCGTGGGGCCCGTAGCTCAATGGTTAGAGCTGACGGCTCATAACCGTCTGGTTCCAGGTTCGAGTCCTGGCGGGCCCACCACAGCATTCGCGCCTTTCGCGAATAGCCCCAGCATCCAAAAGTGTGGCCGGGGCCACCATATGTTAACCACAGTTGACATATTGACCACTTTGGATTATGCTCTGGCGATGCTGACAGTCCGGCAAAGCGAGACGTTCCAGGCTTGGATTACCAAGTTGAAGGATCGCAAGGGCCGCCAGATCGTCATCGACCGCATTAAGCGCATGGCAGCCGGAAACTTCGGCGATTGCAAATCACTCGGCGATGGTGTGTGCGAACTTCGGATCCAGTTTGGCCCTGGATACCGCGTCTACTATGTGCGGGATGGCAAGACGATCATGGTCCTGCTTTGCGGCGGCGACAAGTCTACTCAAGACCGCGACATCGAGCGGGCAAAGACGATGGCTCAAGACCGGAGTTGGTGACGATGGCAAAGGTAAAGACGGAAAAGTTCAGCCCTTTTGATGCGGCGGACTACATCGAGACGGTCGAGGACGCGGCGCACTACCTTACGGCTGCTGCCAAGGGTGGCGATGCGGCGCACTTCGCGAGCGCCATCGGGGATGTTGCGCGCGCCCGCAACATGAGCAAACTTGCCCGTGATACCGGGCTGACCCGTGAAGGGCTTTACAAAGCACTTTCAGGCGACGGAAATCCAAGCCTTGATACGGCAATGCGGGTGCTCTCCTCGCTCGGTATCCGGCTGGTGGTGATGCCCAATTCGAAGAAGCCAAATAAGGCGCGCCGCAAGGCTGCTGCTTAACGGCACCGGCTTCGCGAAGGCGGGCGATTGCAGCCGCGAGCTTCGGGGTAGGCTGACCGTCTCAAGCCAAGGCTGTCGCGCCGGAGCAATGCGGAGGCGGTCACGTCTACTTCTTTTCCAGCGCGGCCCGGGCGTCCTTCATGTGCGCCTCGCACCCAGGCATGTCGTTTTTCGCTTTGCTTTCGCGCGCCAGTTTCAAGTGGCCTTCGGCAATGGCTCTGGCTTTTTCATCGAGCGCAATGCTGACCTTCACAGCTAGGTCGGTCAAGTTGTTGCAATCCCCGTTGTAGGAGCCCTGACCGCAAGCGGAGGTAAGAATGGCGGCAAATGCAACGGCAATAATTTTTTTCATGAGAATACTCCGATCATGAGCTCCGTCGTGCTTTGGGTCGTAAAAAATATAAAGCACTCGCAGGCAAATCGC
>JAYTQI010000040.1:0-5498 GCA_043746825.1 Hyphomicrobium sp.
ATGCCCGCCGCTTCGCCAGCTTTGAGATAGGCAACGAGCGTTGCCAGCATAAGCGCCAATTCCTGTGCTTCACTCGCGCCGCCGGAATGATAGGGCACGCCTTCCGCAGCCAGCGCCGTGACGTGCGGCATAGCGTAAGCTGACTTAGCGAGTGCAATCGCTTTGGCAATTGCGGTTTCCAACGGCTCATTCAAGCGCCCGGTCATCGCCAGCGTGCCCAACGGATCAGCACTAAACGCACCCTGCCGTTGAGCAGGTGAAATGCCGCGTTCCGTCCATACCGCGCCCAAAGCCGCCGCTGCGTCAAAGGACGCTTCGCCCGCCACGAGTATGACCGGGCAAACATCTAGAAGCACATCTTTCAATGCGGCACTGAGAGCCGCTTTGGTGGGCGGCAAGCCATGCCCGCCGATCTGCAGCGCTATAGAGTTCACGCCACCGGCCAAATCTTCAAGAATAGCGGCGTTGGCAGCTTTCGCATCGCTCTCGATGTGGATGGCGCGGATATCCCAGCCGAGCCCTAAGCGCACTGGCTGGGTGCCGCGCGTATACGGTGCTTGCCCCGGCAAGGCAGTGTCCGTTCCGATCAGTGCATCCTTGCGGGTATAGAGCGGGTCCAAGCGAACACCGTCCGCCGTGCGTGCGACAAGGCGCTTGTCAAAGTCCGCGCCTTTTAAGGCCTTATCGACCATAGCACGCCAAGTGTCCTGATTGGCGGCAGGAAAGCCGGTTGCAAGTTTATGGTCAGGCACTTGGCTTGTCATACGATCAGGGATCCTACATTTTGCGGGCGCTAGCTAAGCAGGCTCCTCACAATCTGAACTGTGAACCCCATCTATAGCCTGCTTATCCTGGTTTTCGAGGGGGTGAACTGGCGCCCGATGCAGCCCTATTGCCGCGCCGATGGATCTACACGCTCGCCTCATTGCAGGAACCGGGAGAGGGAAAAACCCAAGTTGATAGCGCAACCTGGGTTTGCAATGGCGTCAAGTGCGTGTCATCAGATTTGACGATGAGTGCTTGGCGAGTCGTGGGGAATCCCCATCTCAGAGCCAGCCTCAATATGTCCGTAATGCCGGGGCGCGAGGAACTTACATGCCGGAACAGTCGAAGGAAAACCCGCCATCAGGCGCATTGCCCGATCCGCGCGATTACGTCAGCAACGGACTGATCCTGATCGGCTGCAGCAAGACGGGCCGCGAGACCAACCCGGAGTGCATCGAACTGGCGCTGGCCAACCGGCATGGGCTGGTCACTGGCGCTACCGGCACCGGCAAGACGGTCACTTTGCAAGTTTTGGCGGAGGGCTTCTCGGCCGCAGGCGTGCCGGTTTTCGCCGCCGACATCAAAGGCGACTTGTCTGGGATTGCGGCCGTCGGTGAACCCAAACCACACCTCAAAGCCCGCGCTGAGGAGATCGGTCTCCAGCGCTACGGCAACACCTCGTTCCCGGTCGCTTTCTGGGACATCTTTGGCCAGTTGGGCCATCCTGTGCGCGCGACCGTTCAGGAAATGGGGCCGCTGCTGCTCTCACGTCTCATGGACTTAACGGAGCCGCAGGAGGGCGTACTCAACATCGCCTTCCGTTGGGCTGCGGATGAGCGCGAGGCGGGCGACGACAAGATGGCCATCCTCGATCTTAAAGATCTGCGCACAGTTATCGACGAGATGGGCAAACGCGCCGCGTCATTGCGCACGAAATACGGCAACGTCGCGCCCGCAACCGTTGGCGTTATTCAGCGCCGATTGCTGGTCTTGGAAGAGCAAGGCGCTGATAAATTCTTCGGCGAGCCCGCCCTCGACATCATGGACTTCATCAAGCTGGCCCCGGATGGTCGCGGCATGGTCAACGTTCTGGCGGCTGAAAAGCTGATGAACACGCCCAAGCTGTATTCGACGTTTTTGCTATGGCTGCTATCCGAGTTATTTGACCGGCTTCCAGAGGTCGGCGATCTCGATAAGCCGAAGCTCGTGTTCCTGTTCGATGAAGCGCACTTGCTGTTCAACGACGCGCCGAAGGCTGTCCTCGATCAGATCGAGCGCGTCACCCGCCTCATCCGCTCAAAAGGTGTTGGCGTTTATTATGTGACGCAGAGCCCGGCCGACGTGCCCGACCGCGTCTCGGCCCAGCTTGGCAACCGCATTCAGCATGCACTGCGCGCTTTCACTCCGAAAGAGCAAAAGGGCATCCGCGCTGCCGCGCAAACGTTCCGCCCCAACCCTGAGATTGATACCGAGCGCGCTATTCAAGAACTGAAAGTTGGCGAAGCGTTGGTCTCATTCCTCCACAACAAGGGCGAACCCTCGATGGTTCAGCGCACACTCATTCGCCCGCCGATGTCGCGGGTTGGGCCCTTAAAGCCTGACGAGCGCAAGGCCATTTTGGCCACTGACAAAGCCAACGCTCAAAAATATGGCGAGTCGCTGGACCGGGAATCGGCCTACGAGCGCTTGACCGCCCGCAACACGGTTGTGGGATCTTTGAAGCAGAACATCCGCAACGCGTTTAGCAATATCCTGGGTGGAAAACGCTGATATTCCTGGGGCGCATTGAAGACAACGGACAATATGACTAGATTTGATCCCGACTCACTGGCGTAGGGCAAAACTGCCCCGCCAACGCCGCGCTCTAACCAAAGGGAACAGCCCATGGGCTTCCGATTCCAAAAACGCATCAGCGTCTTACCGGGCGTGCGTATTAACTTGAGCAAGACCGGTGTCAGCGGCAGCCTCGGCGGTCACGGTGCCACCGTCAACATGGGTGCGGATGGTAAGCCAAACGTCACGCTCGGCATCCCCGGCACTGGCATGAGCTACAAGATGGCGCTTGGGCCTGGACTGGTCGTCGTGGCCATTCTACTGGCGGCCATCATTTGCGGCCTCCTTTGGTTCATCGCCCCAGACATGGTGCGCGGCGCCCTGCATTGGTGGCAGCCAAAGTGGTTTTAATCTGAGCGGCTTGCGAGCCTAAATACAGGGCAATTCACAGAGGACCGGCCCGCTCGAAACTGACTCGCTCTCGTCATAAGCCAATGCTATGCTCTCCCCACGCTGCAAACCCGGTTTAGGGAGGTGGGGCGATGGCATTTTTTTCTCCAAATTATGAAAATCCTGATGATTGGGTCTCGAATTACCAAAAACGCCAATCTGATTACGATCAAATTCTGAAAGACCAGCAAGCGGCGGTCGAGCAATTCGAAACCGAGCGCAAGGGGTTGCTTGAAAAACTGAACGAGCCATTTCAGAAACAAGCCGAGTTGGGTGAAGTCCTGGTGCGGGAAGTCGCGCCTGTCAGAGCTGATGATGTCGCGGGAATACCTGTTGGCCGCGCGGCATATACCGACCGCATGTCCGCACTTCTCTCCAAGATGGCGATGCTCGCCTACATCGAGTTCGAGCATAAAGACAGGCGGCGTGTCCTTGAAAAGACCCTCGATGTCGGAACGGTCAAGTTGGTCGATACGATCATCGTCGATGGCACAGAGGCCTTGGTTGCTGAAGCTGAAAAATTTATTGTCGTCGCCTTCCGTGGCACAACTGACCGTACAGATGCACGAACAGATTTTCGCATTCACACTAATAAGGTGGAGGTTGAGGGTTACAAATCTCCGGTGCGGGTGCACGAAGGTTTTTACAACGCTTTTCAATCCGTAAAAGCTCCGCTCGAATCATTGCTGGTCAAAACAGGCATGACTGAGACAGGGGCGAAACCGATCTATTTTACAGGCCATTCCCTTGGTGGCGCGCTTGCCCTCGTTGCCTCGGCGGTATTTGGCGGAACAAAGATTCTCGGAAACCGTATTGCTGCGGTCTACACCTATGGCGCGCCACGTGTTGGCGAACGCGAATTTTCCAACATCGTGAAAGCGCCTCATTACCGCGTCATCAATTTGGGTGACGCCATACCCCTGATCCCGCCAAATTGGTTGACGGGTTACGCCCACACCGGCATGCCGATGATGCTGAAGAACGGCCACGACCATGCCATCAAGAGAGCGCCGTGGGGCTCGGCTTTAATTTTTGCCTTGCTAAGCCTGCTTTGTTGGCCGTTTGGGAGAAGCCTGCTTGTGCGCCAAGCACACAGTATGGACCTCTATGCGTCACGCCTGCAAAAAATTGCAATTGCGCGCGGAAAATTGACGTAGTGAGGCTCTGCGCGATAAACAAACGCGCATGAACACCCAGCCTCACATCCTCGGCGTGATTTTAGCAGGCGGCGGCTCGCGGCGGATGTTTGCGGGCCAGCCAGCGGGCGGCGATAAGGCACTGGTTGAAATTGACGGCGCGCCGATGCTCGCCCACGTCATCAAGAGATTTGCGCCGCAAGTTGAGCGCCTCATCCTCAACGCCAATGGCGATCCCACCCGCTTCAAGTCATTCGGCTTGGATGTCATCGCCGACAGCATGGCGCAAGATGCGCCCTCGCACTTGGTGCCTGTGGATCGAACCAGCGGCCACGGACCGCTCGCAGGCCTCCTAGCCGCCATGGAGTGGGCGGCACACGCGTCACCCGGCATAACGGTCATCGCCACTGTGACGACTGACGTGCCGTTTTTGCCTGTGACTTTAGTTCAAGTGCTCGCCGCCGCCGCCAGACCGAACCAGATCGCCCTGGCGCAATCGGACGGCCACTTGCAGCCAACAATCGGATTGTGGCCGGTTACCTTGGCTGAAGACCTCAAGAAAACGCTGCTTCGGGGGGAGAGGCGTGCAAAAGCCTTCTGCGAGCGTCATGGCGCCATTGCAGTCTCC
The DNA here is from genome assembly GCA_043746825.1 of Hyphomicrobium sp. Classification (GTDB taxonomy): domain Bacteria; phylum Pseudomonadota; class Alphaproteobacteria; order Rhizobiales; family Hyphomicrobiaceae; genus Hyphomicrobium_B. The sequence goes on from JAYTQI010000040.1 coordinate 4,753, forward strand.
TTCCCGTTCAGTTCAATATGCGGGCGGGAAATTGATCCGTTCTTCAACGCCAACACGCCGGATGACGTGAGAACTGCTCGCGAACTCTTATCCGGCCAACCTTAAAGGGCAGCCATGGCAACGAGCATCCGGGAGTCGTCAACGACACCCCTCATCGGCGTTGCCGGCTGGTCGAACGCGGGCAAGACAACGCTGATTGAAAAATTGACGGCGCACTTCTCAAATCTCGGACTTCGCGTCGCCACCATCAAACACACCCACCACAAGTTTGACATCGACAACCCGGCGAGCGACACCGCCCGGCACCGGCGCGCCGGGGCGTCTGAGACGGCGATTGTATCGGGCACGCGCGTTGCCTTTATTGAAGAGATCGAAGCGCGCGGAGAGCCCGACCTGATCGAGATCACCAAGCGTTTGCGCCCCGCCGATATTATTTTTGTTGAAGGCTACAAATCGGCGGCGATCCCAAAGATCGAAGTCCGGCGCGCGGCGGTGGCGGCGGAACGTCTGCTGGCGGCGAGTGATCCGCTCGTCATCGCCATTGCCGCGGATTATGAGATCGACGGCCATGGCCGTCCGGTGTTCACGCTTGAGGATATTGCTGGTCTCGCTGGCGTTATCGAGACCGCAATTGGGCCTTTACCTGCGATGAAACAAAGGGCGTGAGGGACAATCAAAGGACCACAAGACATAAACTCACTCTCGAAACCGAACAAGAAACCGACGGCCGCTGGATCGCGGAAGTC
>JAYTQI010000041.1:0-2508 GCA_043746825.1 Hyphomicrobium sp.
CACGCCATAACGCGGCCAAAGCAATGGAAGCAAACCTCATGAAGATTTTGCCGCGCGTCTTTTCCGGCATGCAGCCAACCGGCAGCCTGCACCTTGGCAACTATCTTGGCGCCATGATCAACTGGATCAAAATGCAAGAGACGCATGAGTGTATCTACTGCGTCGTCGATCTGCATGCGATCACCGTTTGGCAGGACCCCGCTGAGCTTCGCACCGCGATCAGGCAGGTCACGGCGGCTTACATCGCGGCCGGCCTCGATCCCAAGAAGAGCATCCTCTTTAATCAGTCGCAAGTTTCAGCCCACGCCGAGCTGGGCTGGATTTTCAATTGTGTCGCGCGCCTGGGCTGGCTCAATCGCATGACCCAGTTCAAAGAAAAGGCTGGCAAGGACAAAGAGCAGGCCTCCGTCGGGCTCTACGCCTATCCTAACCTCATGGCCGCCGACATTCTGGCTTACCGTGCGACGCATGTGCCGGTTGGCGAAGATCAAAAGCAGCACTTGGAGCTGGCGCGTGATATCGCGCAGAAGTTCAACAATGACTTCAAAAAGGAAATCGAGGCCGCAGGCTTTGCGGATGGGATTTTCTTCCCCCAGCCAGAGCCGGTAATCACTGGGCCCGCGACGCGTGTCATGAGCTTGCGTGATGGCACCAAGAAGATGTCGAAATCAGACCCTTCAGACTTGTCACGTCTCAACTTGACCGACGATGCCGATACCATCGCCAAGAAAATCCAGAAGGCCAAGACCGATACCGAGCCATTGCCGTCGGAGACGAAAGGTTTTGAGGGCCGACCGGAAGCTGAAAACCTGTTTGGTATTTACGCGGCTTTGACGGACACTTCGGTCGAAACCGTCTTTAAGGATTTCGGTGGCCAACAGTTCTCAGCTTTCAAGAAAGCCTTGGCCGAAGTTGCGACGGATAAGCTCGGCCGCATCGGGTCAGAAGCCAACAAACTGATGGCGGATCCCGCCCATATCGATAGCATCCTGGCCGATGGCTCAGCCCGTGCACGGACCATCGCGGGGCCGGTTATGAACAAAGTCAAGGATATCGTCGGCCTGTTGCGTTCATAAATTTGAGCAACGGCGATTGCGGGGTGCGGCGAGGAATGGCAGCATGGCAGATATGAAACCGCGCCGTTCCTTTGAAGCTGGCCACACCCGGAAGTTCCTGCTCGTCGTCGACGAGAGTCAGGAAGTGGAAAGCGCGCTCTATTATGCCGCCAGCCGCGTGCAACGCTCGTCCGGTTCGCTGGTTATGCTCTATGTCGTTGAACCCGGCGACTATCAGCACTGGATGGGTGTCCGTCAAAAGCAGCTTGAGGAAGAGACTTTAAAGGCCAAGGCCCTATTCCGGCTGTTCAAGCGTAAGCTCAATTTGGCTGGTTTCGAGGGTGTCGAAGCCGAAGAAGTCATCCGCCAAGGCAAAACCGCTGAGGAGATCGTCAAGCTTATCGGGGAGGACGAGGACATCGCGATCCTGGTCCTTGGCGCGGCCATTGACGCAAAGGGGCCTGGCCCCCTGGTGTCATCGTTCGCAACGGGCAAGGCGGCGGGCGGCTTCCCGATCCCTGTCACAATGGTGCCAGGCAAGCTTTCCCTTGAAGATATCAAAGCTTTGGCATGAGCCGTGCGCATGGCAGCCTTGACCTCGACAAGCCGGGCCAATCACCCTATATCTTAGAACAATTCTAACGGCTCAGCGGCGCCAGACGTTTCAAGCTTGGCAGGCCGCTCATCAGGCTCACAAGAGGCAGCATGTTTATTCAGACCGAAGCGACGCCCAATCCTGCCACCCTGAAATTCATTCCCGGCAAGGCCGTGCTTTCAGACGGCACAGCGGATTTCCGGGAAAAGGATGGCGCTGGCTCATCGCCCTTGGCTGCGCGCCTGTTCGACATTTCGGGCGTGGAGGGTGTTTTCCTCGGCTCGGATTTCATCTCGGTGACAAAGGGCGATATCGAGTGGCAGCACCTCAAGCCGATGGTGCTTGGCGCCATCATGGAGCACTATATCTCGGGTTCGCCCATTGCGGCTGAAGGTGGCGCTAACGACGGCGAGATTGGCAACTACGATCCCAAGGACGAAGATACCGTCAACACTATCAAGGAGCTGCTGGAGACGCGGGTGCGTCCAGCCGTTGCGCAGGACGGCGGAGACATTATTTTCTCGGGCTTTCGCGAAGGTATTGTCTACCTCCACATGCGCGGCGCGTGCGCGGGTTGCCCAAGCTCGACGGCAACGCTCCGGCACGGTATCGAGAATTTGCTGAAGCACTACTGTCCGGAAGTGGAAGCCGTGCAGTCCGCCTAAGCGGCATGTGCCCATTTAACCCCGCTTCGGCGGGGTTTTTCTTATGTCATAGTCAGTGAGAGAAATTCCATGACTTCGCCCCTCGGCGCTCACGCGCTCGATCAGTTGTTTTTCAATGCCCGCACCCACAACGCCTGGCAGCAGCGCCCCGTTGATGACGAGCTATTGCACAAGCTGGTAGATGCGATGAAAA
>JAYTQI010000042.1:0-2508 GCA_043746825.1 Hyphomicrobium sp.
TGTTTTTGAATGCCGCGGCAGGCTGGGGCAAGGACGATGGACTGAAGCCTGTCTATGGCAATGCTGCGGGCATCGACGATACGGAAGATTTTTACTACGCGCTCGCTGGCATCGAGCAGCAGTGGTTTAGCTTCGGCAAGACGACGCTTTTTGGTCAGTACTGGCACAAAGACATCGCCGCTGGCCTGACGTCTGGAGTTGGCACGCCGCTCGACGCATCACCCCTGGGCGGGGCTAAACGCCTGTCCGGCGCCGACGTCAGCATCTGGGGCGTGAGCCTTAACCAGGAGCTAGCCGGCGGCGTTGATTTTTACGCCTCCTACAATCACGTCGAGACCGAGGTCCACACCAGTCCAACCGGCGCTGTGACGGGGTCGGCCACTACCAACATCGCGCCATTTGACTTCGTTCTGACCGGCATTGCCGTGCGGTTTTAACCCCCAATTGACACCCTGCCCTGGCCACGCCACAACCCGGTTCTTAGATTTGAGACCGGAGCACGAAACGACCATGGCCCACGCCGACTTACAAAAAACCATCGAAGCCGCGTGGGACGCCCGCGACGGCGTCAACCTTGAAACCAAGGGCGACGTCCGCGCGGCGGTCAATGACGCCCTTGATCTACTTGATGCTGGCAAGGCCCGGGTTGCTGAAAAAATCAACGGCGTGTGGACCGTCAATCAATGGCTGAAGAAAGCCGTGCTGCTCTCCTTCCGCTTGAACGATATGGCGATGATCCCGGGCGGCCCGGCAGGCAGCTTCTATTGGGACAAGGTCCGCCCAAAATTCGAAGGCTGGTCTGAGGCTGATTTCCGCAAGGGCGGATTTCGCGTGCTCCCCGGCGCCGTCGTGCGCCACTCAGCCTACATTGCGCCCGGTGCCGTTGTGTTGCCCGCCTTCCTCAATCTTGGCGCCTATGTCGATAGCGGCACCATGATCGATACCTGGGCGACCGTTGGCTCATGCGCGCAGATCGGCAAGAACTGCCACATCTCAGGGGGCGCTGGCATTGGCGGCGTGCTGGAGCCGTTGCAGGCGGGCCCCGTCATCATCGAGGACAATTGCTTTATCGGCGCGCGCGCGGAAGTGGCGGAAGGCGTGCAGGTCGGCGAGGGCTCCGTGCTCTCAATGGGCGTGTATCTCGGCGCTTCAACAACCATCATTGACCGCTCAACCGGCGAAAAGATGTTTGGAAAAGTCCCGCCCTATTCTGTCGTTGTGTCTGGATCGATGGCGGGCAAACCATTGCCCAACGGCGAAGCCGGCCCGCATCTCTACTGCGCCGTCATCGTCAAACGCGTCGACGAAAAAACACGCAGCAAGACCAGCATTAATGAGCTGCTAAGGGATTAGGCCTGAGGCCCCGCATGTACCGCACGCTCGAACCAGCCCGGATTATTTCAACGCTTGAAGCGCTGGAAAAGCGTATTAGCCAGCGTTTTCCGGGTGCGGGCTTGGCAGCCGTGTGCGCCGATCTTATCAGCCTCGCCCGCGAGACAGCGTTACGCGCTGAATCCATCGCCCGCCGCAGCATCGGCCTTCGCCTGCTCATCTGGCTCGCCGTCACAGCATGTATTCTGCTCTTGGCCGCACTCGCCTACATCCTGTTCACCAGCACCAAAACCAGCGATGACCTATTCAGCACGCTGCAGGGCATCGACTCTGGATTCAACATTCTGGTGCTCACCGGCGCGACGCTGTTTTTCGTCTGGTCGCTGGAAGCCCGCATGAAGCAGCGAAAGGCGCTGGCCGCCCTGCACGAGTTCCGCTCCATCGTGCACGTTATCGATATGCACCAGTTGACCAAAGACCCGAGCATGCTCGGCGGCGTCCACACCTCAGCCTCGCCTGACCGAAACTTGACGCCCTTTGAATTGATGCGCTATCTCGACTATTGTTCCGAGATGCTGTCTCTCACCGCAAAATGCGCCGCACTTTATGCCGAGAAGCTGAGCGACCCTGTCGTCGTTGACACCGTGGGCGACATCGAGCGCCTGACCTCCGATCTCTCTGGTAAGATCTGGCAAAAGATTACCATCGTGCAGACGCTGGAGGGCCGTGATATACCCTTGCCACACGGCCCCACTCTGTCAGGTTCCGTTGCGGCTCCGGCGCTGATACCCACGCCAGCTCCAGCTTCGCCTCCGACACAGGCCAAAACACCGGGCCCGGCATGACCCTGATACCAACTGACCCCGTTGCCCTCACCCAAGCTCTGGTTCGCTGTGAAAGCGTCACGCCGCATGAGGGCGGCGCGCTGACGTTGCTGCAGAATGTCTTGGAGCCAGCGGGCTTCACCTCTCATCGCATGATCTTCTCTGATCCCGGCACGCCAGACATCGACAATCTTTATGCCCGCCTTGGCTCGGGCCGCCCGCATCTTTGCTTTGCCGGCCATACCGACGTCGTGCCGGTTGGCAATGCAGCGGCCTGGACGCATCCGCCGTTTGGCGGCGAGATCAAGGATGGCATTCTTTATGGGCGCGGCGCGGTCGACATGAAGGGCTG
>JAYTQI010000043.1:0-5486 GCA_043746825.1 Hyphomicrobium sp.
CTGACTCATCTGGCAGAATTTATTGGGCCGGACGCACGGTTCGTGCACATGGGGCTAACCTCGTCGGACGTTCTTGACACCTGCCTCAGCGTGCAACTCGTGCGCGCCGCAGATTTGCTCATCGCTGACATTGACCGCGTGCTCGCAGCTTTGAAAACGCGCGCCTACGAGCACAAGGATACGATCACCATTGGCCGCTCGCATGGCATTCACGCCGAGCCAACGACCTTCGGCGTCAAGCTCGCTTTTGCTTACGCTGAGTTCGCCCGTTGCCGCGAGCGCATGATAGCTGCAAAAAAAGAAGTGGCGACCTGCGCCATCTCCGGCGCAGTCGGCACCTTCGCCAACATCGATCCGCGTGTCGAAGCCTACGTGGCTACAAAGTTGGGGCTCGTTGCCGAACCGGTCTCGACGCAAATCATCCCGCGCGACCGCCACGCCATGTTCTTTGCAACACTCGGCGTCGTCGCCTCATGCATGGAGCGGGTCGCGATCGAGATCCGGCATATGCAGCGCACCGAGGTCCTGGAGGTCGAAGAGTTTTTCTCGCCGGGCCAAAAGGGCTCTAGCGCCATGCCGCACAAGCGCAATCCGGTCCTAACCGAGAATATCACCGGACTCGCCCGTATGGTCCGCGCCTACGCTTTGCCGGCGATGGAAAACGTGGCGCTCTGGCATGAGCGCGATATTTCGCACTCGTCCGTTGAACGCATGATCGGACCTGACGCGACGGTTACTTTAGACTTTGCGCTGAACCGGCTCGCGGGCGTGATTGAGAAACTTGTCGTCTATCCGGCCAACATGAAAAAGAACCTCGACCGGCTCGGCGGTTTGCACAATTCGCAGCGTGTGTTGCTGGCCTTGACCCAGGCGGGCGCGTCACGCGAGGACGCCTATGCCCTCGTTCAACGCAATGCCATGAAAACCTGGGAGCACGGCAAAGATTTCCTCACCGAATTGAAGGCGGACAAGGACGTCACCTCAAAAGTCCCTGCCACTGACTTAGAAAAAATGTTCGACCTCGGCTACCACACCAAGCACGTCGAGACGATTTTTAAGCGGGTGTTTGGGTAGGGACCGCACTTAAGCCGAAACGGCCAGGCGTAAAAGCCCGGCCGCTGTCGTCGAAGTCTCAAATCAAAAGCGTGCAGTTTATGCCGCCGCTTCCCGGTTCAATCTAGCCTCTGCCAACTTGGTAAGCTTTTGATCGCAGGCGCGCTCTTCTTTCAGTGTCTTTTCGAGGACACTAGCGACGTCTGCCTTGCCAAGCTCTTTGGCCCACGCGACCATGGTGCCATAGCGCGTCATTTCATAGTGTTCGACGGCTTGCGCCGAGGCGATCATTGCTGCATCGCGTGTGTCGGCATCCTTGATTTCCGTCATCAGTTCTTCGCCCTCAGTGAGGATACCGAGGATCGCCGGACATTCCGTCGCCTTAGGCTTGCGGCCCATCATTTTAAAAGCGTCTTCGAGGCGGACGACATGCTCCTTTGTTTCTTCGAGATGACCGGTGAACGCTTTGGCGAGCTCGGCTGAATCCGCAGCCTTGATCATCTTGGGCAGCGCTTTCAAGATTTTGTTTTCAGCGAAGTATACGTCTTCGAGCGTATGCCCGAGAAGGTCTTCAAGATTTTCAATTTTCATGACTGAGGGTCTCCGGGAAACGTGTTGGCGGCCATGTCGCGATCATATGGCCGCGATAAAGTGCCGAGATCATGTGAATGAGGCGGGGGTGCCCCTTCACCAGCCGTCAACGCAAGGGCAAAACCGGAGTTCCTTAAAAGCGATCAAAATACCGCGACCTGATTGACCGGGTCGGCTTCCCTTGAACCGTTACCTCGGTTAAGTACGACGCCCATGAAAACCTCCGACGTTGATATTCTGATTGTCACGGGTTGGCAGGATAGTGGCCCCGAGCACTGGCAAAGCCGCTGGGAGCGCAGCCTCAAGACCTCGCGCCGTGTCATCCAGGACGATTGGGACAATCCAAATGTCGAGACCTGGGGCGACCGCATCGCCAAGTTCGCAAGTGGCGCGACACAGCCTGTTGTCGTCGTGGCCCATTCGCTCGGCGTGCCGGCGGTTGTTTATGCGGCCGAGAAGCTCAAGGGCCGCGGCATCATCGGCGCATTTCTGGTCGCGCCCGCCGACGTCGAGTTCGCGCATTTCTGGCCCGACACCGGCGGCGAGCGCTGGCCGCCAGTCAACGGCCACGGCGGGTTTGCCAAAATGCCGGACGTCAAGCTGCCTTTCCCAGCGCAATTGATCGTCGCCAACAACGATCTCTATTGCAGCTACGCGCGGGCTGAGGTGCTTGCGGAAAAGTGGGGCGCCAAACTCACCGACGCCGGCGAGTGCGGTCACATCAACGTCGCCTCCGGTCATGGCCCTTGGCCGGAGGGCGTGCTGCAGTTTGGCCAGTTTTTGAGAGGGTTGGGATAGGCGGTGGGCTCCCTCTCCCCATGCAATGGGCTTGCATGGGGAGAGGGTTGGGGTGAGGGGCGGCAAGCACGGGAATTGTAGAAACCGTCACACCGTGTGTCTTCCGAACAATCTCAAAACGCTTCCGAGAACAGACAAAGCGCATCTCGCCAAAAGTGGCGTTCGCGCGTATACCGCCTGCTTAGCGTATTGATTAGCATCGGCTTCTTGCTCGGGATCTTGTCCGAACCAGTGCTCATGCACGTGGTGCCCAACCTCGTGAAACAGTACGTTCCGGTGCAAGCTGTTTGTCAAACGAGTTAGCCTGCTGGCAGGCCCGATTATCGTGGTCCATGAAATCGTAACCACTCCTAAAATCGGCATGTATTGGCCCAGCCAATCTTTATCGAATTCCGCACGCAAAATGTAGATACGAGAAATTCCAGACAGGTCTTCTTGAGGCAATTCTGCGAGCCAAGCACAAACACACTTGCTGGCTTCATATCCCTGATCAAGCCCAGTGTGTTCCCATATCGATATACTTCCGTAGGCCGCCTTTCTATACAATCGACCCGAAATATTCCGCACAGACCTCAGAATGGCGGCTGTGACCGGCGGACACTCATGCGATAATTTGCAATCAATAAATTTATTTGAACTGGCTTCGTCTAGGTCGCGTTGCAATGCGAGAAGACCGGCGAGCAATTGTTCAGACTCTTTACGAAGTGGCGTTTTCAAGTCAAACCTGCGCAGTTCCCCTTCGATTAGAGAGGAAGCCAGCGTGCCTTGTCCGCAAATCTCCTTGTAAGCGTTCAGGGCAGTACGTTCGTTGCCAGTCATCAATCCGCGTTTGAGGCGGCCCAATGCTTTCTCAAAATCGACCATGCTTGCTGAACCGCGTTGGTTGAGGGCGCTCACAGTACGTATAGCAAGGATCCTTTAAGAATTAGCTTGCCGCTCCGGGACTCCCGGCCCATTGCCTACTTCAGTTAGAAAACATTCCCGGCCGCAATCAGTGGCGAAGTAATCGTTTTGCGCTGGCATCATATGTTTAGCCGCCCCTCACCCTTTCCCTCTCCCCGTAAGAACGGAGAGAGGGAACTCCCCCCCCTACTTGCCCGACTCAATATCCATCACGGCCTTCGCCAGCGCTTCGCCCATGAATTTGCGAAGGTCGGCATCCGAAACAGCAACGCCCTTGGCGGCGAGATCAGCTTTTACCTTGCCGAACACATCGTGGTCGCCCGCGACCGCCAGATCGGATTTGCGCACGGCCTTGATGTAATCTTCTAACGCCGCGCCCGAGAGGCCCATCTTTGCACCCGCCCACTCAGCCAGCGCCTTGTTGCGGCGCTGCTCGGCTTTGAACTTCAGGTCGGCGTCGAGGGCGAATTTTTTCTCGTAAGCCTTCTCGCGCTCATCGAATGTGGTCATCGGTGCCGTTCTCCCTTTGCCGGTCCCACCAACGGGTCGAACCGTGTTAACCTTGGGTTGCATCATCAATTAACGCCCGCCAAAGACGAGTTGTAGGCCCATCGATAGCCCATTGACGCACCCTTAAGATGACCGATACCGCCCGCTCAAAACCAAATCAACGGCCAAATCAACAGGTTGCTGCAAACCTCAACCAACAGACCATGCGGCTCATAGTCTACGTTGTTTCGAGGGGGTTCATCGGCTAGTGTCGGTGCACATGATTTTACCGCGCTTGAAATGCGCTACTCCCTCCCGATATCCAAAAAGACGTTGGAAAATCAAAGGGCCAGGGTTTTAGACGTGTCTTTAGCGTGGCCTAGCCGCCGCCGCCCGCGTAACATGAGTGAGAGCAAAAAGTTGATCCTCAGAGGACCCGGAATGAACAAGCGCCGCCGCATTTATGAAGGCAAAGCCAAGGTGCTTTACGAGGGCCCCGAACCGGGCACTCTCATTCAGCATTTCAAGGATGACGCCACCGCGTTCAACGCCAAGAAACATGCGTTGATCGAAGGCAAGGGCGTGCTCAACAACCGCATCTCGGAATACGTCTTCGTCAAGCTCGGCGAGATCGGCGTGCCGACCCACTTCATGAAGCGCCTCAACATGCGCGAGCAGCTGATCCGCGAAGTCGAGATCATCCCGCTCGAGGTTGTGGTCCGCAACGTGGCGGCCGGCTCGCTGTCGACGCGTCTCGGGCTTGAAGAGGGCACGCAACTGCCGCGCTCGATCATCGAGTTCTACTACAAGAAGGACGAGTTGAACGACCCGATGGTCTCGGAAGAGCACATCACCGCGTTCGGCTGGGCGACGCCGCAGGAAATTGACGAAGTCATGCAGATGGCGCTGCGCATTAACGATTTTCTCGTCGGCCTGTTCCTCGGCATCGGCATCCGCCTCGTCGATTTCAAGGTCGAGTTCGGCCGGCTCTATGAGAACGAAACCATGCGCATCGTGCTCGCTGACGAGATCAGCCCCGATTGCTGCCGTCTGTGGGACATCGTGTCGGGCGACAAGCTCGACAAGGATCGCTTCCGCCGCGACCTTGGTGGGGTTCTGGAAGCCTATCAGGAAGTCGCCAAGCGCCTCGGCGTCTTGCACGAGAACCCGCGTCCGCGCGGCGCCGGCCCGGTGCTTGTGGCGTCGAACCCTGGAACGGGCCCGGCGACGACACCGGTCAACGTCAAGCCAAACTGAAAGTGAGCGAATAGAGAGTAGCGAGTTGCGAATAGTATTTGCAGCATCGCTTCCCCTACTCGCTATTCGCGACCCACAATTCGCCAGGTTTTCATGAAAGCCCGCATCAAAATCACACTGAAGAACGGCGTGCTCGACCCGCAGGGCAAGGCCATTGAAGGCGCTGTGAAGGGCCTGGGCATTTCAGGCATCAGTGACGTGCGTCAGGGCAAGTACATCGAGGTCGATCTCAACGAGAAAGATCCAGCCAGGGCCAAGGTGATCGTCGAGCAGATGTGCAAGGATCTGCTAGCGAATACGGTGATCGAGAATTACAGCTACGAGATTGGGTGAAAGGCTTTTGTGAGATGGCCGAAGTCACGAACGAGTTGCTTTACGAGGTCCTGAAAAAAATT
>JAYTQI010000044.1:0-2503 GCA_043746825.1 Hyphomicrobium sp.
GCGGCTTTTGCTGCGGCGATCTCGGCGATGATCTCGCGCTGTGGCTTGCCCCAGTCTTCTAGAACATAAGCGGTCTTGGCGCTCGCCGTCACGAAGCCACGGATGTCGAGGGCGTTGGCTTTGCCGTGCTCGCTCAGCTTATTGCCTTTGCGGCCATAGGCGTTGCGGCAGGCGTAGTCGCTCATCGTCTCAATCTTGATGACGTCGCTGCCCAAGTGCTGCTTAGCCAACGGCTGGATATCGTTTTTCATCCAGGTATAGAGCCCTTCCGCCAGCTCGCAGGTGACAATGGCGGGTGGCGAGAGCGCGACTTCCGGGTTGGAGCCGATGCTGATCAGTTCAATGGGGGCTGGCGCGCCGCACTCACCTTCGCGGATCGGCGCGTGGGCGATAGTGACAGCCTTGATGCGTTTGAGAATAGCGGTGCAGCGGGCTTGGGCGTCTGTAATTTCAGCAGCGCTCCAAGACGGCGGCGGTGATTTGGCTTGAGGTGCGGGTTCAGGCGTTGCATGCGAGTCTGCCGCGTCTTCAGGGTCTGCCAAAGGCGCAACAACTGCCGGCGCGGACTTCGCGACAGGGCTGCCAGATAGAACCGGCATGGCGCTGGCGGCCAAGGCCACGCTCGCAGACAACGCAAGAACCACTTGAGCTTTTCGCATCTGTGCGAAGCTCCCCCGATTATTTGTCCTGTGGACGGCCCCAACTCCGCCCTTGACAGTCACAACACAGATTTACCCGCGAATCAGAGCGGCAACTTTGCAGCCGGATTTGTGGCGTGTATAGCTCTAAATTGTGGCGCCATCGGGGGAATTGCCCCAAGACTGCGGTGCATCTGAGGATAAACTCTTGAGCCAAAATGTGATGACGGAGCCAAACGCTAACGCTGCGGTGGCGGCGCCGAAGGTGGAGGTCGTCGCCCAAGGCGCGGTGATCAAGTTCGTGCTCAACCGGCCGCACGTGCTGAACGCCTTTGATGATGACATGCGGCAAGTCTTGGCCACTGAGATCCCGCGCATCGCCCGCAACCCCGATGTTTATGTCGTGGTCTTGATGTCCTCGAGCGCCAAGGCTTTCTGCGCGGGCGGTGATGTCCGTTCGGTCGTGGCGGAAGCGCGTCAGGATCTGGCGAAAGCCAAAAGTTATTTCGCCGGTGAATATTATCTCGATTGGCTGCTCGATTGTTTTTCAAAGCCGGTGGTGTCGTTGATCAACGGCATATGCATGGGCTCGGGTGTGGGCTTGTCCACTTATAATACCCACCGGGTGGCAGGCGAAAATTACAAATGGGCGATGCCGGAAACGGCCATAGGCTTATTTCCCGATGTCGGCATTGGTCATGTGTTTGGGCGGATGCCCTGGCCAATCGGTTTATATTTGGGGCTGACGGGCCGCACGATTGACCGGCGCGATGCGTATTGGCTGGGGCTTGCCACGCATTGCATCGCGGGTGCGAAGTTTGAGGAGATTTTGGCGGCGCTGGCGGATGCGCAGCCGATTGATACTTTGCTTGATGCGATGCACGAACAGCCGGGTGCGGGCCCGTTGCAAGATGAGAAGAGTTTGATTGAGGAATTCTTTTCAGCTGAGTCTTTGGATGAGATTGTTGCGCGATTGAAAAAGGCAGCGGGCGCGGCGTCTGGCGCGGCCAAGCCTTGGGCCGAGGCGACGCTCAGCGGTTTGGAGAAGCGCTCGCCGCTGTCGTTGCGCATCACCGACCGGCAATTGCGGCTGTGCCGCAGTCTCGATTTGCGCGAGACCTTGATCCAGGATTACCGCCTGGCCTGCCGCTGCTTGGAGGCCCCGGACTTTGCCGAGGGCGTGCGTGCGGCCTTGATCGACAAAGACGGCGCGCCGAAGTGGTCGCCTGCGCGGCTTGAGAATGTCAGCCAAGAGATGATGGCGTGGTATTTTGCGAGCTTAGACGATGATGAGCTGAAATTGCCTACGCGGACAGAGATGCAGAAGGCAAGGGTGTGAGGGATGTTGCATTAGAAAGAAACTTTAGACGTAAGGTCAGGTATGAAGATCCTCAAAATACGAGTGCAGCTCGCGTAGCCCGGAATAGCAAAACGATGAAATGTAGGGCGGATTAGGTCCGGCCACTTTCTTGGCCGGGCCGTAATCCGCCTGCCTCGGAAACAGGTGGATGCAAACATCTCACTCCCGGCCGGCGGATTACGACACGGACCAAGTGTTTGAGTTTTTGCATCGTTGTCAGGGGCCGTGTCTCATCCGCCCTACGTTTCCTCGCTTTGCGCGCCATTGTGAAATTCCAAAATCAGCACACTCGCAAACGTTTTATCAGCACCCACAATACCCGGCCCCTCAATCCCATAAAATTGTCTGCAATCCCTTTAACCCAAATTCACCACGACACTCATTTGGCTCAAATTGTTCCTAAAAAAGCGTTTTTTGGACCCCCTGTTACTATTCTTTTACTATATCTATTTAGTCGGCCTTTATTCATCCCTGTTACCTTTTGCTCAACCCGGAATAATCGGGA
>JAYTQI010000045.1:0-5479 GCA_043746825.1 Hyphomicrobium sp.
TTGATTTGCCGTTTTGTCGCAAACTACCGAATATCCGGGCCCGTCGTTGACTTGGGCTAAACTCGCCCTTATAAACCGGGCTTCTTTCAAGCTGCGCAAGCTTTGCCGGGCCTGTCCCGTAGTGAAGTTTTGAGGCAACGCTTTGAAAAACAACAATTTTACCTGGGTCCACTTGCTTATATGGCGGTGGTTTTGGGCCATGGAGACGTGACGTGAAACGCACCTATCAGCCAAGCCGCCTTGTCCGTAAGCGCCGCCATGGTTTCCGCAAGCGCATGCTGACCGCCGGTGGCCAAAAAGTTATCGCACGCCGCCGCGCCAAAGGCCGCAAGCGCCTGTCAGCGTAGATTTTCCGCTTTCCGGCGCTTAAGTCCGTTAGCAGTCCTAATAGCGGATCAGACGAGGACGCGCCCAGCTTGGCTCTCTCGACGATTAAGAAGCGTGCTGATTTCCTTCTCGTCCGGGGTGGATATCGCGCGTCTGTTGCATCATTCCTGATCGAAGCGAAAGCCCGCTCCAAAGACACAACCGTTGGGCCCGAGGCCCGCTTTGGATTTACTGTTACAAAGAAGCTTGGGCCCGCAGTGAAACGCAACCGCATCCGCCGCCGCATCAAGGCCGCCATCGCTGAGGTCAAAGATCCGTTTGAACTCGCGGGCTTCGATTATGTGGTTGTAGCCCGTAGTGCTGCATTTGAAAGAACTTTTGCGCTGATCCGCGATGATGCCGTGAAAGCACTGACCCTGATCCAAAAGCTCAGCGCAACACCACCCCAGACGCAGAAATCGAAGGGGAAATCCGTGTCAAAAGCGGAAAAAGACACGAAAAATGCCACGCCGTGACGGCCTGTCCCCTTTCTTTTAACGCTGGTTTCGGCCATCGCTTGCCGACGAAAACAGCACCCCTTTAATAACGGCCCAAAGGCCGAGGTTGAGATGACCCGCCAGAACGATCCGCAAGACCAAAACAACCTGATGTTTGCCGTTATCCTGTCGCTCGCGGTGCTGCTGGGCTGGAATTACTTTTTCGCAACTCCTAAGATTCGCCAGGAGCAGGCGCGCAAGGAATTCACCAAAGAAGCCGAGGCCACGCGGGCTGGCAAGGACACGCAAGGACCACCGGGTGTCGCGGCGCCCGTCTCGGAGCCGTCAATCGCAGCTCCTGCCGCCAGCCAGTCGCCGCAAGTGACCGTCTCGCGTGAAGACGCCTTGAAGGCTTCGCCGCGCCTCGCAATCAAGACTCCGTCACTTGAAGGCTCGATTGCCTTGAAGGGCGGGCGCATCGACGATCTTGTGATGCCGAAATATCGCGAGACTGCCGACCCCAATAGCGCCAAGGTCGCGCTGTTCTCACCCGGTGGATCGCCAGAACCTTACTTTGCAGAATATGGCTGGGCAGCTCAGGGCGGAGCATCGGTAAAATTACCTGACCGCGATACGCTTTGGAAAATTGAAAAGGGCGATGCGCTCACACCCGCCGCGCCTGCGACCATCACCTGGGACAATGGTGCTGGGCTTGAATTCCGCCGCACCTTCTCAGTCGATAACGATTACATGTTCAAGATCGTCGACGAAGTTGAGAACAAGACAACCGCCGATGTCGCGCTATTGCCTTACGGCCGTGTCTATCGCTACGGCATTCCCAAGGCGACGGCGTACTACATTTTGCACGAGGGTCTGATCGGCGTTTCTGGTGCCCAGGGTTTGCAAGAGTTCACCTATGCGGACGCTTTAAAGGCTGGCTCGCCAACGAAGCTTGAAAACATCACCGGCGGATGGCTCGGCATCACTGACAAGTACTGGGCGGCGGCGCTGATCCCTGATCAAAAAGAGCCGTACCGCGCCATGTATTCCGCCTTCAAGGCGCAAACCCCTGCTGAGCGCGACGCTTATCAATCCGACTTCCTTCGTGGCGCAATTGTCATTTCACCAAACGCCCGCAAGGGTGTGGAATCGCAACTCTATGCCGGCGCGAAGCAGGCCACGCTGATCGACGGCTATGAAAAAACTTACGGCATCCAACTCTTTGACCGCATGATCGACTGGGGTTGGTACTATTACATCACCCGGTCATTGTTCCAGCTCATGGAGTGGATCAACGGCTGGTTCCACAATTTCGGCTTCACCATTCTGGCCCTCACCGTGCTCGTGCGGCTGGCGTTTTACCCGATCGCCAACAAGCAATATGAATCCATGGCGCGCATGAAAAAGATGCAGCCAGAGATGGCGCGCATCAAGGAACTCTATAAGGACGACCCCACCCGCCAGCAAAAAGAGACCTTTGATCTCTACAAGAAAGAGAAGATCAATCCGCTCGCCGGTTGCTGGCCGATGCTGTTGCAAATCCCGGTGTTCTTTGCACTCTACAAGGTTCTGTTCGTCACCATTGATATGCGGCACGCGCCTTTCATAGGCTGGATCAAAGATCTTTCCGCGCCCGATCCAACCTCCATCGTCAATCTGTTCGGGTTGTTACCATTTGCGGCGCCGGAATTTGCGCACGTCGGCGTCTGGCCGCTCGTCATGGGCATCACCATGTGGCTGCAAATGCAGTTGAACCCGCCGCAGCCCGACCCCATCCAACAACAGATGTTTGCCTGGATGCCTGTGATTTTCACGTTCTTGCTCGCGAGCTTCCCGGCTGGCCTCGTCATCTATTGGGCCTGGAGCAATATTCTGTCGATCATCCAGCAGTGGTACATCAACAAGAAGAACGGCGCTGAAGTCCATCTCTTGGACAATCTCAAGCGCCAGCTTTGCCCGCTGCTCAGGTTGTTTGGCGTCCAGTGTGAAACCAAATAAAATGCGGGGCCCGATTTTGGGCCCCGTGACGTTTCGCGTAGAAAGCTACACGTCGCAATGACCGCTCTCCCCACCCTCACCGCCGACGACATCGAAGCTGGGCGGCTGCTCTTCACCGAGGGCTGGGACTTTGCGCGCGGCACACCAGACCTTGATCATCTGCCGCCCGATGACCGGCCTGAGATCGCATTTGCTGGCCGTTCCAATGTTGGCAAGTCGAGCTTGATCAACGCACTTGTTGGCCACCACAAACTGGCGCGCTTCTCCAACACGCCGGGGCGCACGCAAGAGCTTAACTTTTTCGCCCCGCCGCTGACACGCGTCTATATGGTTGATATGCCGGGCTATGGCTACGCCGAGGCGCCGAAGGAAAAAATCGCATCCTGGAACGCAGTGTTGCGCGGCTATCTGGCCGGGCGGCGCACGTTGCTGCGCGTGTTCGTGCTGGTTGATGCCCGCCACGGCTTGAAGCCAGGTGATGAAGACATCATGACCTTGCTGGATGGCGCGGCGGTCTCGTATCAGGCCGTGTTGACCAAGTCCGATAAGATTGGGCCGTTAGCCGTGCCGAAAGTTATTGAGGGCGTCTTGACGGGCGTCGCGCGGCATCCTGCAGCATTTCCCGAAGTGCTCGCGACATCCGCTGAAAAGGGTGCTGGTATTCCAGAACTGCGCGCGACAATAGCGAAGTTGTTGAGGCAGTAGTCTGGTTATCTAATTCAAAAACTTCTGCGCCGCTTCTTTAGCCACATCGAACGCGCCTTCACCGAATTTCGCGAATGCGCCACCGGCAACAGCAGCCAATATCCAGCCTGTCCAGCGCGCCAACACACGCTTAAAGTTGGTGCGGACTTTAACTTCGATCACTTGATCCGGCAGCGCTGTCTCCGCCGCCAAGCCATCGCCGCCAACGGTGCGGGCTGAGACGATGATTTGCAGCTTCGACCAGCCGCGCTTTTGTGGTGTGACCAGAAACCGCCAGCTGGCGAAATCATCGCCCGCCATGATGCCGAGCTGATTTTCGATCCATTGCGTCTCAGGCGAAGCGGTCTCGATAAAGAACCCGCCTTCGGGCGCTCTCAAGCGCACCGACATTGCTTGGGTGATGGTCACGTCGTGACGCCACGCGGCGCCGTGACCCTCAAGGCCATCGGTGATGGATCGGACGTGAGATTTGGCGATGCGAACCTCGACGCGCTCGCTGACACCCGCCCGCATGCTGCGAGGAATGTTTTCGGCGAGCTGGCCGATTTCAGCTTTTGGCGCGGCCTCTTGTTTGCGTTGCTTCTTGGCGGGCGGTGACGGCATCGGGCTCGCCCCAAGCGGCGGACCTGCTGAGCCAATTGATGGCGCTGGTAACGGCGATCTCTGCAGAGCTGGAGCTCCGGGCATCGGTGCCCCGGATGCAGACGAAAATCCACCTGCGCGCGGGATTGGCGGGGGTATTGGCGGCGGCATGGCGGGCTTTGATCCGCCAATATCGAAAGCAACCTGACGCGGCGGTTCGGGTGCCGGCATCATCGGCGTGGGTGGCGCAGGACGCGGCATCGGCTGACCGGTGGGGTAGATGTAGTCGCCGCCACCAGCAGATTGTTTTGCCGCTGGCTGGGGTGTTGACGCTGCAACAGGCTGAGCAACTGGTGCCGGTGCCGCCTCATGCACAGCCGCGGGTGGTGGAGCAGGCGATGGCGCGGCGTTGATGCTCGGGCTCACATGAACGGGTGCCGCCGGTTTTTCCGGCGCTACTGGACTGGCCACTGGCGCATTCAAAGGCGGCAATGGCGCTGGTTCGAAATGCGGCGCGCGATCCGCTTTCAAATCGGGCATCGCGGGCGCAGGCGCAACAGAGGGCGCGGGGTATGCTTCACGTGAGTCCATCTCTGGCGCGTGACTTGGCGTTGCCGGATAGGCAGGTTCTGGCGGCGGCGTCACGGGACGCGGCATGTCCTTCATGATGTCGCGCAACGACGGCGCCGAGCGCGATTGCACCCGCTCGCGCGCCCGCGCCAGAACATCGTCAGCGGCGGCACCGGCATCGCGCGCGGGTTGGCTCAAGGCCGATTGTAAGGCCCGGATCGCTTCGTCAAACGTCAACCCCTGGGCTTGCAGCATTTGCGCGGCGGCGCTTTTTCCGTCGCCAACAATCGCGGCGAGCACAATCGCGCCATTAATGTCGCGGCGCTTGCCGCCACGCGCGGCTGCAGCTGCGGCTTCAAGGATGCGCCGCAAGGCTTGCGACACGCCCAAATTCTGGCTTGGCGGCTGACCGGGCCGCACCGCGCGCATCAGAAAATCAATGGCCTCGGATTTGAGCCGGAAAATATCAACATGGCTGGCATCGAGAACGCCGGCCGCATCGGGATCGTCGCAAAGCGCGATGAGAAGATGCTCAAGCGTCACCTCCGCAGCGCCAATGGAGCCCGCCCCTTCCGAGGCCTGAGCCAGCGCCGCCGCTAAGGACGGCGACATCGGAATCTGGCTTAACTCTGCCGCTGCAAAGCCCGTCATGCCTTGTCCCCAACTCGTTCCACCTCAGAGGCGCTGGCTGGGTTAGCCCAAACCGCCCTACCTCTGGATACCCGTGCGCGTGCCCGAAGGTTAGCCCATCCGGGGCAGGTAAGCACCCCGCTGCTGGCCTTGGACCCACAATTCCTGTGATGAGCTTCTCCCTCGCCCCG
>JAYTQI010000046.1:0-2482 GCA_043746825.1 Hyphomicrobium sp.
GGCATTGTGTTGACGCACGCCCATGAGGATCACATCGGTGCGGTCATTGACCTTTGGCCGTCGCTAGGCGCTAAAATTTACGCGACGCCGTTCACGGCCGGGATGTTGCGCGCCAAGCTCGGCGAGTACGGCCGCAACATGAAGTTGCCGGTGACGGAAGTGCCGCTTGGCGGGCGGGTGAATATTGGCCCGTTCGACATTGAGTTCGTGACACTCGCGCATTCAATTCCTGAGCCGAGCGGCCTTGCCATCCGCACCCCCGCCGGCCTCGTCTTCCACACTGGTGATTGGAAGCTCGACACGACACCGCTGGT
Organism: Hyphomicrobium sp.; assembly: GCA_043746825.1. Classification (GTDB taxonomy): domain Bacteria; phylum Pseudomonadota; class Alphaproteobacteria; order Rhizobiales; family Hyphomicrobiaceae; genus Hyphomicrobium_B. The sequence continues at coordinate 315 of JAYTQI010000046.1, forward strand.
TGGCGCGCCGCCCGATGAAGCCAAGCTCCAGTCACTTGGCAATGAGGGCGTCCTGGCGATGGTGTGCGATTCCACCAACGCCATGCGCGAGGGCCGCTCGCCCTCTGAAACCGAAGTCGCCAAGTCGCTGGCTAAGATCATCAGCAGCGCCCCGCGCCGGGTGGCGGTGACGACGTTTGCCTCTAACGTTGCGCGCGTCAAGGCCGTGGCGGATGCGGCACGGGCGTCGGGACGGCAATTGCTGGTCGCTGGCCGCGCGCTGCACCGTGTTATTTCCGTTGCTATCGACACCGGGTATCTGCCAGAAAACTTCAAATACCTCGATCAGCAGCGTTTCTCAGACGTTGCGGCTGACAAGGTGCTGATCATGTGCACCGGCAGCCAAGGCGAGCCGCGCGCCGCCATTGCCCGCATTGCCGAGGACGAACACCCGGACGTGTCGCTTGATAAAGGCGATCTCATCATCTTTTCGTCGCGCACCATTCCCGGCAATGAAAAGTCGGTCGGCAAGGTGCAGAACGCGCTGGCGCGGCGCGGCGTCAACATCATCACCGACAATGAAGCGCTGGTGCATGTCACCGGCCATCCGCGCCGCGATGAACTCAAACAGATGTACGCCTGGATGCGCCCCGCCATCGCGATTCCGATGCACGGCGAAGCCCGGCATCTGCAAGAACATGCCAAGCTGGCCCGTGAGGCGGGGGCTAAAGAAACCTTTGTGATGCTTGATGGTGAGGTCATAAGACTGTGGCCGGGTCCTGCCGCCATCATCGATGAAGCCCCTGTTGGGCGTTTCTACCGCGACGGCAATTTGATCGTGCCGGATGCCGATGGACCAGTTCGCGAGCGGCGCAAGTTGTCGTTTGCGGGGATAGTGGTTGCGGCCATGGTGTTCTCGCGCAAGGGCGAGATTTTGTGCGAGCCGGAGATCACACTGGAAGGAATTCCCTCAGTGACGGCCAGCGGCGAAGCGATGACGGAAGTTGTGCTCGATGCGATTGACGGCACGTTGCGTTCGATCCCGCCAGCGCGGCGCAAAGATTTGGAGATGGTGCGCGACGCCATGTTCCGGGCTATTCGTGGCAGCATTAACGAAGCCTGGGGCAAGAAGCCCATTGTCAAAGTGCTGATCAGTGTGGTCGAAGGCAGGAATTGAATTCTCCCTAACCCTCTCCCCATTCTAAGGGCAGGGGAATGGGGAGAGGGAATACACGGAGACGAGACTAATGATTGGACGCCTCAATCACGTGGCTATCGCGGTCAAAGACCTCGCTAAAGCCACTGCCGTTTACAAGAACGCCTTGGGCGCGAAGGTGACGGCGCCCGCCGCTCAGCCCGAGCACGGCGTGACGGTGGTGTTTGTCGAATTGCCGAACACCAAGATCGAGTTTCTTGAACCGCTGGGTGAAAATTCTCCCATCGCCAAGTATCTGGAAAAGAACCCGGACGGCGGCATTCACCACGTTTGTTATGAAGTCGAAGATATCATTGCCGCCCGCGACCAGTTGAAGGCCCAAGGCGCTCGGGTGCTCGGCGATGGCAATCCGAAAATCGGCGCCCACGGCAAGCCCGTGCTGTTCCTGCACCCGAAGGATTTTTGTGGTACGCTGACCGAGCTTGAGCAGGTCTAAGCCTAGCCTTGAGAGGACCCAGCATGAGAGCCTCTGTCGCCATCGCCACGTACTTCTGCATCTGGTTCATCACGCTGTTTGCGGTGCTGCCCTTTGGTGTGAAAACCCAGGAAGAAGGCGGCGAGGTGGTGCCAGGCACGCCTGAGAGCGCGCCACATAAGATCAACCTGGTGCGGCTGTTCCTGATCAACACCGTGGTCGCAACCCTGGCTTTTGCCGGCGTCTATGCGGTGATCGCGAGTATTTGAGTGCTGGCGTCATCCTCGAACGCACTTGGAACTTGCGATGTGCGTTCAGGGATCCAGCATAAAAAGCGCCGAAGGCTCACGGTCATGCCGGAGGTGTGCGTAGAAAGAAGTTTTTGTGTCTGCGACGAGTCTTTCGCTGTATCCCGGTCCTGCAGGCGCCAAAGCGGCGCGTTTGGCCGAGGATGACGTTCGAAGAGGCAGCGATGGTGACTCTGCAGACTTTTTCTCCCCCCCGTTAACCTCCGTTAGCACTTTGCCAACTTGTCTCTGCCAGCTTGGGGGCGGCCCT
>JAYTQI010000047.1:0-2478 GCA_043746825.1 Hyphomicrobium sp.
GCGGATCAAGGACCCGTCAGCGCGGCGGACGCCCTTGGCGACGCGCACGATCACGGCCTTCATGACCTGGCCCTTCTTGACGCGGCCTTTGGGGATCGCCTCCTTGACGGAGATGACAATGGTATCGCCGACGGTTGCGTAACGGCGCTTCGAGCCACCCAGCACTTTGATGCACTGGACGCGGCGCGCTCCCGAATTGTCGGCGACGTCGAGATTGCTCTCCACCTGGATCATCGCGTCATTCCTTCTCTTGCAGCCGCGGGCAAACATCCGAGCGGCTTAATTGCATTTGCCCTTTTCGCTCGCGGGGTCTTGGGAAATTTCCCAACGCTCCGTCGGCTTGGAGGACGCTTTTTTGTGTCGTCGTATCGTGCGTCGTGTTTTGTCGTGCGTCGTCAATCAGAAAGTCCAGCGCGGGCGGTTAAGCCTTGGCAGCAGCAGAAAGTGCAACCCAACGCTTATTCTTCGAGATCGGCGCGGTTTCCTCGATGGACACCTGATCGCCGACCTTGAACGTGTTCTTCTCGTCGTGTGCGTGGTACTTTTTGGTACGGCGCACCGTCTTCTTCAACAGCGGGTGGGTGTACCGGCGTTCGACCGATACGACAATCGTTTTGTCGTTCTTGTCAGACACCACGACACCCTGCAACACGCGCTTCGGCATTGGCTTAAATCTCCCTTACGCGCCAGTTTTGACGCGGCCGGCTTTGGCGCCGGCAGTCTTAACGCTTGTCGTCTTAACGCTGCCGGCCCGCTTGACGCGCGCCGCCGTTTTTACCCGCGCAATATCCCGGCGCAAAACCCGGATCCGCGCTGTGTTCTCGAGCTGGCCCGAGGCTCTTTGAAAGCGCAGATTGAACTGCTCCTTCTTAAGCTTCACCAGCTGGTCGTCGAGCTGATCCAGCGACATGTCGCTAAAGCCGCTTGCCATGATGTCCTCGCCTCACGTCTCTAATTCACGAAGCCGTCGATTAAACGAGCCGCGTTACAACCCTGCACTTGATCGGCAGCTTCGCAGCACCAAGCTGCAAGGCTTCCTTGGCAACCTGGGGGTTTACACCACCAAGTTCAAAAATGATGCGGCCCGGCTTGACGCGCGCCACCCACAATTCAATGCCGCCCTTGCCTGAGCCCATGCGGACTTCGGCAGGCTTTTTCGTCACCGGCGTATCCGGGAACACGCGCGTCCACATGCGGCCAGCGCGCTTGGTATGACGCGCAATGGCACGGCGAGCGGCTTCGATCTGGCGTGCCGTCAAACGTTCGGGCTCCATGGCCTTCAAGCCAATTTCGCCGAAGTTCAGCGTCGTGCCACCCTTGGCGTTGCCATGGATGCGGCCTTTAAAGGCTTTGCGGAACTTGGTCCGTTTCGGTTGTAGCATTGTCTAATTGCCTCGAATGTTCTTAAGCGTCTGCTGCCGGGGTTGGCGTTGCGCCGCCGCCTGCGGCCGGAGCGGCTCCGCCGCCCCCTCCACCGGCTCCACCACCAGCACCGCCACGGCCGCCGCCTGCGCCACCACGACCACCACGGCCGCCGGGGCCACCACGACGTGGGCGATCGCCGCCATCACGGTCTTCACGGCGCGGGCGTGGCCCGCCACTTTCCTGCATCTCGGCGTTCTTGCGTTCAGCCGCCATCGGATCGTGCTCGATGATCTCGCCTTTGAATACCCAAACCTTGATGCCGATGATGCCGTACGCGGTGACCGCGCGACCGTAGCCAAAGTCGATGTCAGCGCGCAGCGTATGCAAAGGCACGCGGCCTTCGCGGTACCATTCTGTGCGGGCGATTTCAGCGCCACCCAGACGGCCGGCAACGTTGATACGGATACCGACGGCACCCAAACGCAGAGCCGACTGAACCGAGCGCTTCATGGCCCGGCGGAAAGCGACGCGGCGTTCGAGTTGTTGCGCGATGCTTTCGGCGATCAAGACGGCGTCAATTTCCGGTTTGCGGATCTCGACCATGTTCAAATGCACTTCCGATGCGGTGAGACGTGCGAGATCCGAACGGATGCGTTCGATCTTCTCACCCTTCTTGCCGATCAAAATGCCGGGCCGCGCAGTGTGCACGGTGACGCGGCACTTCTTGTGCGGACGCTCGATGATGACGCGCGAGATGCCGCCTTCGCGCTGATCTTTCATGATGTGGGCGCGGATGGCGCGGTCTTCGTGCAGCAGCTTGCCGTATTCGTGGCGGGCTGCGAACCAGCGGCTGTCCCAGGTGCGGTTGATACCGAGGCGAAGGCCAACGGGGTTGACTTTTTGACCCATACTACTTGGCCTCCTTGGACGTCGCTGCAGTCTTTACGGCCGGCTTCTTAGCTGACGCCTTCTTGGCGGCAGGCTTGGCTTTCTCAGCCTTCTTGTCTTCTGCGACCTGACGGACGACGACGGTCAATTGCGAAAACGGCTTCAAGATCTGCGAACCGCGGCCACGGCCACGGGCATGAAAACGCTTCAGCGTCAGATTTTTGC
>JAYTQI010000048.1:0-5423 GCA_043746825.1 Hyphomicrobium sp.
TTTTGTTTGGATCACAAATGTGGCGATGTCAAGGAGAATGGGTGTTCGGTTTGCTTGAGCAAGGGAGACGGCGAGGACTGGCGAAGCGGTGCGGCGGGATAGCGAAGAGCGAGATGTTAACTCTGGCCGCTCGCTAAGTGATTGAAACTATTCACTCGCAAAAACTTATCCCCGCCCCCCTGGGGGGCGCGCATAATCAGCTTTGGACGCGTGTTTTGAGGTTTGGTGATGTTGAGTTGCATGGCAGTTTTGGTAGCGATGATGGTCGCAATCGCGGCGGCGGCCCCATGCAATCTGAGCGACGGTCAGCCCACAGAATTATGCCCGGCGGCGCGCTTCCAAGACCTAACGCGGTCTGATAGACGGGCAGGGATGACACCAACAATCTCCCCGGAAAAATTTGTCGATCATTGGAAGGCCTCGACGCTCAATGAGCGCCAGGGATCGCAGATGCACTTCCAGCAGCTTTGCGATCTGCTCAATGTGCCAAAACCGACAGGTACATCTCTGACGGATGGCGGCTACGGCTTTGAGGTCAATGTCGACAAGACGGGCGGGGGCATCGGATACGCCGACGTCTGGAAGCGCGGTTGTTTTGCCTGGGAATATAAAAGCCCCGACACCAATCTCGGCGACGCGCTGAAGCAATTGAAGCTGTACGCGTCCGATCTCGAAAACCCGCCGCTGCTGATCGTCTCGGATATGCGGCGCATCGAGATACACACCAATTGGACCAGCATGGTCCAGGAAAAGCATGTGCTGGAACTCGACGACCTCAAAGACGCGCGCCTCCGGCAAAAGCTGAAATGGGCGTTTGACGAAGCCACTGTGAAAGAGTTGCGGCCCAGCCGCTCGGCCAACGCCACAACCGAAGAGGTGGCGAAAAAGTTCGTCGCCATTGCGCAGAACCTGCGCGAGAGGGGCAACGATCCGGAAAAGGTGGCGCACTTTGTCAACCGCATGGTCTTTTGCATGTTTGCGGAAGATGTCGATCTGCTGCCGAAAAAGATGTTCGAGCGAATGCTGGAAGCGAGCCTAGTCAACCCCGACGAGTTCGTTGCCAATGCCGAAATGCTCTTCACAGCAATGGCCAACAAGCATGGGCGGATTGATTTCACACCGATTGATTGGTTCAATGGCGGCTTGTTTGAGGACGGCACGGCGCTGGAGCTGACCCGCGACGATATTCGCGTCGCGCTAGAAGCTGCAAAGCAGAACTGGTCGGAAATCAACCCGTCGATCATGGGCACGCTGTTCGAGCGCGGGCTTGATCCTGGTAAGCGCTCGCAACTTGGCGCGCATTACACGGACGCTGAAAAAATCATGCTGATCGTGCGCCCGGTCATCATCGAGCCGCTGCTGCGCGAGTGGGACGCGGCGCGCGCGCAAATTACGACGCTCATGGAAACCGCAAAAACCCACAAGACCAAGGGCGAGCGCACCAAGGCGGCCAACGCCGCCAGCGAAATTAAAATCAAATTTATCGAGCGGCTGCGGAATTTCCGCGTCCTTGATCCGGCGTGCGGATCGGGTAACTTTCTCTATATCGCCCTGAAGGCGCTGAAGGACATTGAGTTCCGCGTCAACTTCGAGGCTGAGGGCTTGGGCTTGCCAGCGGCGTTTCCGAGCGTTGGCCCCGAGTGCGTCAAGGGCATCGAGATCAACCCGTTCGCAGCCGAACTGGCGCGGGTGTCGGTGTGGATCGGCGAAATACAATGGATGCGCGAGAAGAACCTCGGCGTCTCGAAAAATCCGATTCTGAAACCGCTGGAGACCATTGAGTGCCGCGACGCGCTGCTGAACCCGGATGGCAGCGAAGCCGAATGGCCGGAAGCGGACGTGATCATCGGCAACCCACCGTTTTTGGGTGGGAAGATGTTGATCGCCAATCTTGGCGAAGAAACAGTGTCGAGAATCTTCAGGGCCTATGACGGGCGCGTGGCGCGTGAAGCGGATTTCGTTTGCTATTGGTTTCAAAAAGCATCGGAAAGCCTCGCAGCCGAAAGGGTTGATCGCGCGGGCCTCGTCGCCACGAATTCGATTCGCGGAGGAGCGAACCGGGAAGTGCTCAAACATATCCGCTCGCATGGCGTCATTTTTGACGCCTGGGATGATGAGCCCTGGATGCAGGACGGCGCGGCGGTGCGTGTAGCAATCGTGAACTTTGGCGCAAGCGAGACCGACGCGCCGATCCGTTTTGACGGCGTACCTGCCTTGGAGATTTTTCCTGATCTCACTGCACGTAAGGGCGACGGCGGCGTCGACCTGACGCTTGCTCGCCGTCTCTTAGAGAACGCGAATATCGCATTCATGGGCGACACAAAAGGCGGCGCCTTCGATATTGAAGGGGAGACTGCCCGCCAGTGGCTTGCGCAGCCAGTCAATCCCAACGGTAAATCTAACAGTGTGGTGTTGAAGCCATGGATCAATGGACTTGACGTTACGCGACGCGCCCGTGATATGTGGATCGTAGACTTTGGTTGGGAGATTACGGAGTCGGAAGCGGCCCTGTACGAAGGTCCTTTCGAGCACGCCAAGCTGAACGTGCTGCCGGAGCGGCTCAAGAACCGGCGCGAGACGTACAAGAAGTTTTGGTGGCGGCACGTCGAAGCGCGACAGGGAATGCACTCTGCACTCGTGCCGTTGAGCGGGAGCATTGTTACCCCCACAGTCGCAAAACACAGACTGTTTGCCCGTTGTGCGAAAGCAATATTGCCCGATCATCAATTGATCGTCTTCGCCCGCGATGACGACACGACGTTCGGGATTCTGCATTCGAAGTTCCACGAGCTGTGGTCGCTGCGCGTGTGTACGTGGCTCGGCGTCGGCAATGATCCCCGCTACACCCCCACCACCTGCTTCGAAACCTTCCCGTTCCCCGAAGGACTGACGCCGAATGTTCCCGCAAGCGACTACGCCGCCGATCCTCGCGCGCAAGCCATCGCCAAAGCCGCTCACCGCCTCAATGAACTGCGCGAAAAATGGCTCAACCCGCCCGATCTCGTCAAACGTGTGCCCGAAGTGGTGGCCGGATATCCGGATCGCATTCTGCCCGTTGATGATAAGGCAGCCAGCATTCTCAAAAATCGCACGCTGACCAAGCTCTACAACGAGCGCGCATCCGGGGGAGCAACCTGGCTCGATCACGCCCACAAGGATTTGGATGCCGCCGTCGCGAGCGCCTACGGCTGGCCCGCTGATTTATCTGATGATGACATCCTTGAACGCCTGTTCAAACTCAATCAGGAACGGGCGGCGAAACAGCCCGCGTAGCCCGGAATAATTCGGAGCCGGGATTTGTAGGGCGGGTTAGATTCGGCCACTGCACTTGGCCGAAGCCTAACCCGCCGATCCGGAAAAGAATAAGATGCGACAGCTTAACTCCCGGCCGGCGGGTTACGCTCCGGAATGGCTATTTGCAGTCATGATCCGATTGACATGAGCCGTCGCTAACCCGCCCTACGTTCTCGCGTTCCCAAAACCATGACGATTTGCGGCTGATCTGATATCATCGCGGGGATATTGCACGCCGCGAATTGAAGGTCACGAGGGGCATTTTTCATGGTCTATTTTCTCGACACTGCGGTCAATCTCGCCCTCAACGTTGCGGGCTTTTCAGGCCTCACCGATCCGTTTCAAATCCTGATCGCGGTCGTGCTCGGCACGGCGGCGGTGTTGTGGAATTCGTCGCTGGTGCCGAAGTGGGCATTGAGTGCATTCTTCTCAATCATGATTTTGGCGAGCGCGGTGGCGGTGTACGCGCTGATCCTCGGCCGCCAGCCGACCTGCATCTATGAGTACGATGATGCTAAGCCGGTGTTCGCCGATAGCGCAACGCGCAAACTGACCTGGGCTGACGTCCGCAATCTCGATTGCCCGACGCTGTGGGTGGCGCGTAATGAGATGTATTATCGCTCGAACTACTGTTTTTTTTCGCCGATCAGTTATTCCTACTTCAGCAACGAAGCCAAATGCGATCCCAACATCGAAGAACCCTCAACGCCGATAGCTGTAGAAAATGCCCGCGTGATTGCGCGCATGGAAAAGCGCAAGGCCTGCCCGTCGCCGATGGATTCATGCCGCCGCCTTGGCAAGGTCGCGGCGTCGCGGCTGGTGATTAAACGGCAGACGTTGAAGGGGGAGTAGGGTGTCATCCTCGGCCTTGTGCCTAGGAGCCATGTAACCGCTTGCTTGAGCGGTTGTGGCACGATGGATCCTCGGACGAGCCCGAGGATGACACCGAGGGTATTTAAGGCCGCGCACTTTTCGCCAACCTGACAAGGTTCAGGAATTCCGCGCGGTAGCCGAAGGGGTCATCGCCGCGCGCCGATTGAGCAAGCACGAGGATGTCGTCATAGCTGAAGCCCGCCGTATAAGGCGTGCCGCGCAGCATTTGTGCAAACGCCGCAACTGCAATCGAGAACCGCACGTCGGCGGGCGCTTGCGCCAGCGAAGTTTTGGGCAGTGTGTCGTTGATCGGCAGCGAGACGAGGTTGGAGACATCCTCGTTCGGGCGCTTGTAGCGCAGTTTGAGGAATCCGAGTTCGCCAGACTTTTCTCGTGACTGCGCGTCAGCACTTGCGGGTTCGCGGCGGACGTTATCCGTGGCCGCAACTTTTTTGCCGTAACGCAAATCATCGGACAGAACTTGGCCGCCAACCGGCGTCACTTCGTAGATGGCGGTGACGGTGTGGCCCGAGCCGATGTCGCCCGCATCGACCTTATCGTTGTTGAAATCTTCGCGTTTCAGCGCCCGGGATTCGTATCCAATCAAGCGGTATTCGGCGACGCGCTCGGGGTTCCATTCGATCTGGACTTTGACGTCCTTAGCAATCGTGAACAGCGTGGATGAGGATTCATCCACTAAGACCTTGCGGGCTTCGCTGAGCGTATCAACATACGCCGCCGTGCCGTTGCCGTTCTGGGCAAGGGTTTGCATGAGCGCGTCATTGTGGTTGCCCTGGCCGACGCCGAGGATGGAGAGGAAAATGCCGCTCTGGCGTTTGCGCTCGATATAGCCTTTGAGCTCATTCTGATCGGTGATGCCAACATTAAAGTCGCCATCTGTCGCGAGAATGATGCGGTTGACGGCAGATTTATCAAAGCCCACTTCCGCCAGGCGGTAGGCGTCGGTGATGCCAGCAGCACCGGCCGTTGAGCCGCCCGCGTGCAAGTTTTCTATGGCTGCGAGAATCTTGCCCTTGTCTGAAACCTGTGTTGGCGCCAGCGCGATGCCGGAGCCCGACGCATAAGTGACGATGCCAACAGTGTCGTCGGGCTTCAACTGATCGATGAGCATACGGAAGGCGTTCTTGACCAGCGGCAATCGGTCTGCAGGCGCCATCGAGCCCGAGACATCCATCAGCAGCACGAGGTTAGCGCGCGGCCGCTCAGCTGACTTCAGGTCATAGCCTTTGATGGCG
>JAYTQI010000049.1:0-5423 GCA_043746825.1 Hyphomicrobium sp.
TCGGCGCCGGAATCAGTTGTGCAAGACGTGATCGCCCATCTCGGTACGTTGCGCCGTCTCACTGTTGAAACGCTGGAAGGCAAGGAGGAGCGCGTGCGCTTCCGCTTACCGGACCGTCTGGTCAATGCTGGAAGCGCCTTGGCTGTCAGCGCTGACGTTTGAGCGCCGCAAATCACTTGCGGCGAATAGGACTTAGGAGTGGGGATCTATGCGCGTTGCCTTCCCGTTTTCAGCGATTGTTGGCCAGGAGCAAATGAAGCTGGCGCTGCTGATTGCGGCGATCGATCCAACCATTGGCGGCGTTCTGGTGTTTGGTGATCGCGGTACCGGCAAATCAACGGCCGTCCGCGCGCTTGCGAGTCTGCTCCCCAAAATGCCGGTCTCAGGCAGCTGTGCCTACAATTGCAATCCCGAAGCTCAGAGCTGGCAATGCCCAAGTTGTGCTGCGGCAGCCAAAGAAAATCCCGCTCACGTTACGATGGTTCCGGTGCCGGTCGTCGATCTGCCGCTTGGCGCCACTGAAGATAGAGTGGTTGGCGCGCTCGATCTGGAAAAGGCTCTGACGCTCGGCGAAAAGGCTTTTGATCCTGGCCTCCTGGCGCGCGCTCACCGCGGCTTTCTTTATATTGATGAAGTCAATCTTCTGGAGGATCATCTCGTCGATTTGCTGCTCGACGTTGCGGCCTCTGGAGAGAACGTGGTTGAGCGCGATGGCCTGAGCGTCCGCCATCCCGCGCGCTTTGTGCTGGTCGGCAGCGGCAACCCGGAAGAGGGCGAACTGCGGCCCCAGCTCTTAGATCGCTTCGGATTATCGGTGGAAGTGAAAACGCCTGAAGACGTCAAATCGCGCGTCGATGTGGTGCGCCGACGTGATGCTTTCGAGCGCGATCCGGGGGCCTTCACCGCGAGTTATGAAGAAACTGAAGCCCGCATTCGCGCCCAAATTTCGAGCGCACGTGATCGCGTGGGCCAGGTGATTGTTTCGGATGCTGCTCTTGAGCGCGCCGTGCACTTGTGCATGGAACTTGGCACGGACGGCCTTCGCGGCGAGTTGACATTGATACGTGCGGCCCGTGCGCTCGCCACTTTAGAAGGCGACGATGAGGTCGGCGACAGCCATCTGCGTCAGGTCGCGCCAATGGTCTTAGGCCACCGCATGCGCCGCAACCCGCTCGATGATGCCGGATCAACGGTCCGGGTTGAACGCGCGCTGAGCGAGATGTTCGGGAGTTCCGGCGAACGGCATATAGTATGACGGACTCGCCTCCAAATAGAACCACGGCATGGCAGGATGCGGTTCTTGCTGCAGCCTTGCTTGCTGTCAATCCACCGGCATTTGGTGGGGTCACGGTTAAAGCCGCGAGCGGGCCTGTGCGGGAGCGCTGGCTGGCTTTGGTCCGTGAATTCATGCCAACTGGGGTGCCCGTGCGCAAAGTGCCCCTTGGCGTTAGTCCTGGGCGGCTTCTTGGCGGACTTGATTTAGCTTCAACCATACAAACCGGACGGCCAGTTCTAGAGCGCGGCCTCCTCGCCGAGGCCAATGGCGGACTCTTGATTGTGCCAAGCGCGGAGAGGCTGGAATCCGTCACATCAGCTTTAATCTCTGCAGTTCTTGATGACGGCTTCGTTGCTGTGCAGCGCGATGGCTTTGCCATGACATTGCCAGCGCGCTTCGGCGTGATCGCGCTGGATGAGTCGCGGGCTGAGGGCGAAGCGGTGCGTGCAGCCCTTTCTGATCGTCTTGCGATACGGATCGACCTCGACGGCATCCGCCACAGCGATGCTGAGACGCCCGCCAATTTGAGTGCCAAGATTAGCGCCGCCCGCGAGGTTTTCGCGTCCGTCCAAATATTGGATGATCACATTGAGGCGCTTTGTGCCGCGGCCGTAGCGCTGGGTGCGGGATCAGTGCGGACACCCTGTCAGGCGGCAAGTGTCGCACGGCTAGCTGCAGCCTTAGATGGACGCCACACAACTGCACCTGAGGATCTCGCAATTGCAGTGCGGCTCGTGCTCGCGCCGCGTGCAACGCGACTGCCGGTGTTGGAGAATGACGACAAAGACCCGCCGGAGCCGGAAGGCAATCCCGATCCGCCGGACAATCAAACGGAAAACGAACCGCCAAGCGATCAACAGGTTGATGCTGAAAAGCTCAAAGATATGGTTATGGAGGCCGCTCAAGCTGCGATCCCGGCCGGTCTGCTGGAATTGCTGAAAGCAGGCTCCAGGCAGCGCCGCAAGGCAACGATGGGCCGCTCGGGCGTCCAACAAAAAGCAGTGGCGCGCGGCAGACCCACAGGATCTAAGCGCGGCGACCCAAGGACCGGCGCTCGCATTGATTTGCTAGAGACACTGCGTGTTGCGGCGCCCTGGCAAAAACTTCGCAAGAAGCAGCGGCCACACGTGCTGCGCCTCGATCTCCGTCGCGATGATCTGCGCGTCAAACGCTTCAAAAACAAGACCGAGACGACGACAGTGTTTGTTGTCGATGCGTCGGGCTCATCTGCTTTGCACCGCTTGGCCGAAGCCAAGGGCGCTATTGAACTCATGCTGGCGGATTGCTACGTCCGGCGCGACAGCGTGGCTATGATTTCATTTCGCGGCAAGTATGCAGAAATGTTGTTGGCCCCTACACGCTCCCTAGCGCGGGCCAAACGCAACCTAGCAGCACTACCAGGCGGTGGCGGCACGCCGTTAGCCGCAGCTATCGAAGCGGCGGCGGAACTGGGTCAGGGCCTGCGCCGCAAGGGACAAACACCCAGCATTGTCTTTTTGACGGATGGCCGGGCCAACGTCGGACGAGATGGCAAGGCCGGACGAACTCAGGCCATGAACGAAGCTGTGGCCGCTGCGAAGGCACTGCGATTTGCCAACCTGTCATCCATCGTGATCGATACCTCACCCCAACCCAAGCCCGAAGCCCGTCAATTGGCTGAAGAAATGGGCGCCACTTATTTACCTTTGCCACATGCGGACGCTGCGGCCGTCAATGAAGTGGTCCGGCTGAATATGAGGTCTGCACGTTAAAGTGCTGGAGTCACGTCAGGGCTGGACGAGAGTGATGACACAGCAAAACCCCGGTGTCTCAGACAGCGTTCGCGAGAACGGCGGCAGTATCGTTCGATTTGTCAAAACCGCTGATTTGACGTGGCGCGTCCATATATCTGGCACAGGTCCCGTGCTTCTTCTCGTTCACGGAACAGGGGCTTCGATTCACTCCTGGCGTAAACTTATTGCGGCGCTAGAATCTCGCTTCACAATCGTCGTCCCAGACATGCCAGGGCACGGCCAAAGTTCTAACGAATGTGACGCTTGCCTGTCGTTGCCGGGCATGGCCAAGGCTCTGACGCGGCTTCTTGAGGCGCTGGCCGTTAAGCCTGCCCTTGTGGTGGGCCATTCAGCGGGCGCGGCGGTGCTGATCCGGATGTGTCTGGATGGCGCCATAACTCCGGGCGCAGTCATTAGCATTAATGGCGCACTGATGCCGTTCAATGGCTTTGCCGGGCAGATTTTTGCGCCGCTAGCCAAGCTTTTGGTGATCAATCCGTTCGTCCCGCGTTTTCTGTCTTGGCGGGCCCAGGACCGGCGCGCGGTCGAGAAGCTTCTGCGTGGTACAGGTTCAGAGCTCGATAGCGAGGGGATTGATCTCTACGCAGAACTGTTTCGTAATCCCGGCCATGTCGCAGCAACTCTTGGAATGATGGCGAATTGGGATCTCGAGCCTTTAAGCGAAACCATAAAAAATCTTAAAGTTCCCCTCATTCTCGTTGCGGGTGAGGGTGATAAAACTATTGCACCGGATGATGCCAAGGATGTGGCGGCGCTGGTTCCGTCCGCACGTATCATCGTCTTGCCAGGCCTCGGCCATCTTGCGCATGAGGAGCGGCCAGATGTCATCGAGCAGTTGATTATGCGGGTCGCGTTGGAACAGGGCGTCATCACGTCACGATAATTCACGGTGATTTTCTTCAATTTGGGCGAAGCAACAGCAGTTGCCGCTTGCGCGCGGCGATTAGACACTGCTAAATGTCAAGTTATGTGGACACTCGAGGTCAGATCATTAGCGTTTTAACCGGCCACCAGGCCCGGTCGCAGACGTTGATATGTGGCCAATTTCGCTGAGTTCTAGGGCTCACTCAAGCGGTGGCGGTCGATGGCGCGAATTTTGGCTGAATTGCAGGACACAGAAGCCGCGGACAACGCGGTGTGCCGCGCCAAGCTATGCACAGGATCCCGCTCGTTTCATGCTGCATCATTATTCCTGCCCCGACATGTCGGTGAACCGGCGGCAGCGCTTTATGCCTTCTGCCGCGAGGCTGATGATGTCATCGACAACGGTGGCAATACGTCAGATGCCATAGCCTCGTTGCGGCGCCGTCTTGACCTCGCCTACCACGGCACCCCGCTCGCGAATGCTGCTGACAGAGCGTTCGCACGCACGGTTCTGCGCCTTGATATTCCGCGCGCACTTCCCGAGGCCTTGATTGAAGGTTTTGAGTGGGATGCCACCGGTCGAACCTATGAAACGCTCGGTGATTTGCAAGCTTATGCGGCGCGGGTCGCTGGCACCGTTGGCGCCATGATGACCGTCCTGATGGGCGTGCGTGACGCCAATACGCTGGCACGGGCCTGTGATCTCGGCGTTGCCATGCAACTGACAAACATTGCCCGCGATGTTGGTGAAGATGCGCGCGCAGGCCGCCTGTATCTGCCGCTTGATTGGATGCGCGAAGCTGGCATTGATCCGGTACGCTGGCTGTCAAAACCGGAAATTAGCGCAGCGCTTCGCTCTGTTGTCGAGCGCCTTCTCAAGGTCGCCGATGCGCTTTATGTGCGCTCTGAGGCAGGCATTGCCGTGCTGCCTTCCGATTGCAGGGGCGGAATCATGGCGGCGCGGCATCTCTACGCCGAGATCGGCAATGAAGTGCGGCGCCAGAATCTCGATTCTGTATCAAAGCGCGCCGTCGTTCCAGCGTATCGCAAAATTGCCGTGCTCGCTAAATCGGCAGCGGCGGCAAAGAGCGAAGCCCTCCTCGAGGATGCGGCCGCGCTTGAAGAAACGCTGTTCCTGGTTGAAGCAGCCGCCAAATCCCATGGCCCTATTGTCAATGGCCGGGATTTTGTGATGCCCTCGTGGTGGAATGTCAAAGGCCGCGCGGTCCGTCTTGTCGATATCATCGAAAAATTACAACGGCGTGATCACGAACTGCGATCTCATAACCATAGTTCCACAAGCGATCTGGGCATGGGCTTGGAGGCCGAGCCATGCCAGTAAGAAGCTCACTGAATTAAAAACGTCCTATCAAGTTACGAGCTTGGAGACATGACCATGAACGTACACGCAAGCTGGCCGCAGCCCGCCTCAAAACCGCTCCTCGACAAAGTCGATACGCCAGAGGACCTGCGCCGTTTGCCGGAGAGTG
>JAYTQI010000050.1:0-2477 GCA_043746825.1 Hyphomicrobium sp.
GGTGAAGCACGTTTGACGCGGGTGCTGGCCGTAGTTGAAGAGGTCGAGAATGACTCAACACAGATTACGCTTCCCGATGCATTGAAGCGCAACCCCAACGCCAAGCTCGGCGATTCTATCGCTGAAAGCCTGCCGCCATTGGAATTCGGCCGTGTCGCCGCCCAGAATGCCAAGCAGGTTATCGTTCAAAAGGTCCGTGAAGCCGAGCGTGACCGTCAATTTAGTGAATATAAAGACCGCATCGGTGACATCGCAAATGGCACCGTCAAACGCGTCGAATACGGCAACGTCATCATCGACCTTGGCCGGGCTGAAGGCATCATCCGCCGCGATGAAATGATCCCGCGTGAAAATGTCCGGCTTGGCGACCGCATCCGCGCTTTCATCTACGACGTGCGGCGTGAACAGCGCGGGCCCCAGATCTTCCTCACCCGTGCACGCTCTGAATTCATGGCCAAGCTGTTCGCTCAAGAAGTGCCGGAAATTTATGACGGAGTTGTCGAGATCAAGTCGGTGGCCCGTGACCCTGGCTCGCGCGCCAAAATTGCCGTAATTTCCAAAGACACCTCGATTGATCCGGTTGGCGCGTGCGTTGGTATGCGCGGTGCCCGCGTACAAGCAGTCGTCAATGAATTGCAGGGCGAAAAGGTCGATATTATTCAGTGGCGCAATGAGCCCGCAGAATTCATCGTCAACGCTTTGGCACCAGCTGAAGTCACCAAGGTCGTGTTGGACGAAGATTCCAACCGTATTGAAGTGGTGGTGCCGGAAAGCCAGCTGTCGCTGGCCATCGGTCGGCGCGGTCAAAATGTCCGCCTCGCCTCACAATTGACCGGTTGGGATATCGACATTCTCACCGAGCAAGAAGAGAGCGAACGCCGCCAGAAAGAATTCACTGAGCGCTCGCAGCTTCTCATGGAAGCGCTCGACGTTGACGAAGTTATTGCTCAGCTTCTCGTAACCGAAGGCTTTGCCTCAATTGAAGAAGTGGCCTTCGTCGATATCTCGGAAATCGGCCACATCGAAGGCTTCGACGAGAATACGGCGCAAGAAATTCAAAACCGCGCACGGGAATATCTGGAACAGCAGGAAGCCGCGCGCGACGCGAAACGAAGGGAACTCGGTGTGGTTGATGAACTGTCAGAAATTCAGGGTATGACCACGGCCATGATGGTCGCTCTTGGCGAAAATGGCATCAAGACGGTTGAAGACTTTGCCGATTGCGCGACTGATGAGCTCGTTGGCTGGACCGAACGCAAGAAGGACAAGGAGTCCGAAGCAGTGCGCCACAAGGGCTACCTTGATGGTTTTGAGGTGTCCCGCAAGGACGCCGAAGACATGATCATGGCGGCGCGTGTGTTAGCTGGCTGGATCAAGCCGGAAGACCTCGTGAAGCCCGAAGCAGACGGCGATGAGCCGGAACCTGCAGCGGACGCTTCGACGTAACGGCGATGCCAGTTGAGTACCCAGGAGCGGCGTGGAAGCTACAGAGCGCACATCAGACGCGGAATATGACGCCGGGGGCGAGGACCTCGCACCTGAGCGGATGTGCGCCGTCACGCGCGAGGTCCTCGAAACGGACGTGCTAATTCGCTTCGTCCGGGCGCCTGACGGGCAGATCGTGCCAGATCTTGAGCGCCGCCTGCCAGGCCGGGGTGTGTGGGTTAAATGCCACCGTGAGACGGTGGAAAAAGCGGTTAATTCAAAGATTTTTGCCAAAAGCCTGAAGCAAGAGGCTGTGGTTGATCCAGCATTAATGGACCGGATCGACGGGCTTATGCTGAGGCGGTTGACCTCAACTTTGGCGCTCGCCAACAAGGCAGGGCTGGTTGTTGCAGGCTTTCAACAGGTTGAAAGCGGCCTGGAAAAGGCCGAAGTCCGGGTGTTGCTGCATGGCAGTGATGCCGCTGAAGACGGCTGCCACAAGCTGGACCGCAAGTTTAAGGCCATACAACGGGACCTTGAGCAAGCTGCGCCAATCGTCGCCATTCTCACCATCACAGAAATGAGCTTGGCCATGGGCAGGCCAAATGTGGTACATGCTGCCCTTATATCCGGAGGACTGTCGGAGCGGTTTCTGAGGGAAGCGGAGCGCCTTATGCGCTATCGCGCTTCTCCAGCCGTTTCCGGGCAGCCATTTTCTGACTTTGCAAACGAAGGTTGAACGAGACGCATGACGGAATCGAAGGACTCGAACGACAAGACCCTCCGTGCTGGCGGGCGCAAGCCGCTTTCGCTTCAGCGTACGGTCGAGTCCGGCCATGTGCGCCAGAACTTCAGCCATGGACGCTCAAAATCGGTCGTTGTGGAGAAGAAGAAGACCCGCAAGCTCGGAGGTCCCGGAGAGGGATTGGCCGAAGCCGCGCCAGTGGTCTTAGCGCCTGTCATCGAAAAGGCGGCGCCACAACCCAAGCCACAAAGTTTCGAGGCGCAGTCAACGGTCGATGCGCCGCGCGGTCAAGCACAACGCAATTTGT
>JAYTQI010000051.1:0-5415 GCA_043746825.1 Hyphomicrobium sp.
ATGGAGACACAGAACAAAACGTGTCAGATACAACGCTGCCCCAAAACACATGAGGCGCAAGACACGGACGGACTTACTCAATTACGAAGGGGCAGCACAACGGGCTGCCACATCTCGTGGTCCGACGAGGGACAAGTTACAACATGCTGAATTCCGTCTACAAGCCGAGGCTTGCTATTGCAGGGGCATTGACAGGGACAAGTGGCGCAAGCGCAACAGATCGATTCGAGTTGCCCGTAAATCCGTGTCCTCACGAAAGCGCGCCCCCAGTTTTCTGTTTGTGCGGTCTTAACGCGCACAAAGCCCATCGACCTTGGCTTACCCCTCCCATCTCGTTGACAGTAAACGGCCGCCCGCGTATCAAAGATGCTGTTGGGCCGCCAGAATTGGGCGGCTTTTTGATTTTGTGCGCAAGGACCAGGTTCGCATGTCCCAGTCCCACGCGGCGCTGGGGGGCAAGACCCAAGCCGCAATGACTCATAGTGGGGTCGCAGATGCCGTGATGGGCACATATGCTCGTCAGGATATCTTATTCGCGCGCGGCGAAGGCAGTTGGCTGTACACCGCTGACGGTGATCGCTTTCTGGATTTCGGCTCCGGCGTTGCCGTCAATTCGCTGGGCCATGCCCATCCCCGACTTGTGAAAGCGCTTGGAGGTCAAGCTGCGAAGCTATGGCATACCTCGAACCTGTACCGGGTCGAGGGCCAAGAGGCGCTGGCGGAACGGCTGACCAAGCTGACGTTTGCGGACAAGGTGTTCTTCTGTAATTCAGGGGCGGAGGCCTGCGAGGGCGCCATTAAGATGGCGCGGCGCTATCACTTTGTCTCAGGACATCCTGAAAAGTGGCGCATCATTACGTTTCGTGGCGCCTTTCACGGCCGCACGCTCGCGACTTTGGCGGCGGCGGGCAATGAGAAGCATCTCGAAGGCTTCGGGCCTGAAGCTGATGGCTTCGACCACGTTCCGTTTGGCGATCATGCAGCGTTAGAAGCGGCCATCACGCCAGCGTCCGCTGCGATCATGATTGAGCCGATCCAGGGCGAGGGGGGCGTGCGGGTTGTGCCGCCGCACTGTTTGCGGGCTCTGAGAGAGATGTGCGACAAGCACGGCCTCTTGCTGATTTTGGATGAAGTACAAACCGGCGTTGGCCGCACGGGCAAGCTATTTGCGCATGAGTGGATGAACATCGCGCCCGATATTTTAGCGGCGGCTAAAGGCTTGGGCGGTGGGTTCCCTGTTGGTGCGGTGCTGGCAACGGCCGAGGCAGCTAAAGGCATGACCGCTGGAACGCACGGCTCAACGTTCGGCGGCAATCCCTTAGCGATGGCCGTGGCGTTGGAAGTTCTTGAAGTCATGTCGGAACCGGATTTCTTTGAAAATGTCCAGCTGAATTCGCTGCGCTTGAAGCAGGGTCTGGCTCACCTCAAAGATCATTACCCCGATATCGTCGAGGAAGTGAGAGGCGAAGGACTGTTGACCGGCTTGAATCTGAAAACTGCGGTCACGCCACTCGAGCTTGTAAAAGCCGCGATACAAGAAAAGCTGCTCACTGTGGGCGCAGGCGACAATACGGTGCGCGTGATCCCGCCGTTGAATGTTTCGGAAAGCGAAATCAGTGATGGGGTCGAGCGGTTGTCGCGTGCCTTGGCCAAAGTCCGTAAAGACCAAAAATCATAAGATGTTAAAGGAGAGCCGGAGAGCTCCACGACCAATGGCAACACCAGCTAGCCCCAGACATTTTTTGGATCTCCATCAGATCGACGCCAAGACCTTGCGCCAAATTGCGGACAACGCCCATGCGTTGAAGCGCGCGGGCAAGCGCGTGCCAGCCAACCTGAAGCCCAAGGGCATCGAAGATGCGGTCTTGGTGATGATTTTCGAGAAGGCTTCGACGCGGACACGCGTGTCTTTTGATGTCGCCATTCATCAACTTGGCGGCCACGGGATTTCACTCAACCACACGGATTTGCAATTGGGGCGTGGGGAGTCTGTTGCCGACACGGCGCGCGTGCTATCGCGCTACGCCAGCGCCATCATGATCCGCGCCAACGCCCACGCGACTCTGATGGAACTTGCAGAGAATGCCAGCATTCCCGTTATCAATGGGCTGACAGATAAAAGTCATCCCTGTCAGGTGATGGCCGACGTCATGACCTTTGAAGAGCACTTAGGGCCGATCAAGGGCCGCACGGTGGCTTGGATCGGCGATGGCAACAACGTGGCCGTATCGTGGATGCACGCAGCGGTGCGTTTTGGATTCAACTTGCGTCTCGCCTGCCCCGACAGCTTGCGGCCAGAAGAAGACGCCATCGATTGGGTGAAGTCCGAGAAGGGCGCGATTTCGATCAGTAACGACCCGGAAAAAGCTGTTCGCGGCGCGGATTGCGTGGTGACCGACACCTGGGTCTCGATGGGCCAGACCGACGCCGCGCGGCGCAAAAAACTCTTGAGCCCCTTCAGCGTTGACAGCAAACTTATGAGCAAGGCTGCCAAGGGCGCCATTTTCATGCACTGCCTGCCCGCCTATCGAGGTCATGAGGTGACACAAGAGGTTTTGGAAGGACCACAATCGGTTGTGTTCGATGAAGCCGAAAACCGCCTTCATGCGCAGAAGGCGATTTTGGCCTGGTGCCTAGGGGGCTGAGCGTCGTGGCCTCGGAAAAAGCCTCCAAGGCCATGAGCCTTCCCACTGACGATGCGGTCATCGCGTTTCGCACGGAGCAGTCGCAAATTTCCGGCTGGTTCGTCAGGCTTGGTGTGACGGCCGATAGCATTCTTGGGCCCCATAGTGCACCGGAGCCAGCGTCTGAAGTGCTGGCGCAAGCTCTCTGTCTGGTGTCCCTGATGGGGTCGACGATCAAGAGTGACGGCAAATTCCTGCTGCAATCACGCACTGATGGCGCTGTGACCTTTCTGGTTGCGGATTACGAAGCGCCCGGACAGCTGCGCGGCTATGTGCGTTCAGATGCCAGCAAAATTGCGGTCCTGAAATCTCAGAGTGAAAAAGCTGACGCTACAGGCGTTCTCGGTTCTGGTCATCTTGGTTTTCTCCTCGAACATGGGCCAGAGCCGGAACGGTTCCAGGGCGTCGTTGCGATTGATGGCGGCACGCTGACGGACGGCACGATGCGCTATTTCGAAGACAGCGCCGGGATTGCCGCGTTCGTGCGGCTCGCGGTGGCGCGAGAATTCAAAGCGGCCGATGGTTCTGAGGCTGCCCGCTGGCATTGGCGGGCGAGCGGCATGATTTTGCAGCACCTTGGCGCCGATCGCTCAAACATAGTTCCTGGCCGCCCGGCAGGCGCGGACGATGAAGACTGGGTGAGGGTCAGAACGCTTGCCGAGACCGTGGAAGATCTTGAGCTGCTGGATCCCACGTTGCCGCCGGAACGCTTGCTGCTCCGGCTCTTTCATGAAGAAGGCGTGCGCGTCGAAAGTGCTCAGCCGCTGAAGCGCTTCTGCCGCTGCTCACGGCAACGCGTGCATGATGTTTTAAAGAGCTTTGGTGCCAAGGAACTCAGCGATATGCACGATGACGAGGGGAAGATTTCCGTGACGTGCGAATTCTGCGCAGCCAAGTATATCTTTGATCCGGCAGATATTGGCGAAAGCGATGACAGCAATTGAGCCGCGCTAGGCCTGCAGGCATGGAGCTACTTCCCTAACGCACTATCGCCAGCTTTGCCAGCACCACCGGTCTTATCGGCGCCATCGGGTTTCTTGCCCGTCACATCGTATTGCGTCTTTGAGCGCGCACCCGCGACCTGAGCACCACTCAATGAGCACGTGTGAGTAGTGTCGAGCAGGCGAAACGCGGGATTGGGTTTCTCGGTCATCTCAGCGAGCGTAACTTTGCCATCGTGGTTGGCGTCAAAATAATTGATATCAGCGGTGTCAAACATGCGGTCTTGCGAGGACAACTTGCCCCATTCCGACGCATCTAACGCGCCATCGCCGTTGGCGTCGGCGCTGCGGAAAAGGTCTGTCGCGTAAGCTTTCCATTCATCACAGGTGACGACGTTGTCGTGATTGCGGTCCCAGCTGCCAGCCGCCATCAGGAAGACGCGGTCAGTTTCGGCCAAATTGTTATTGAAGGGATTGATCGACCCAATTGCTTTCATGGGTGAGGTGCCGCAGGCAGCCAGCGAGGCTGCGGCGCAGAGAGCGACGAATGTGCAAAGTCTGGCGTGCATCGTCCCAACCGTCCTGATCAGCCCAATAACTAAGTCCCGAATGCCTGTTAGCGCCCAAATTGCGTCAATACATGGCTCGGGTCTAAAACAGCTTGGGAAGACTGTATTCTCACCTGCACCTGTCGCATTGCTGTCACACACCTGAAATGCGATTTGGCTATCTTACGCCCGTTGTAGCCGTTCTCCGGAAGGCCGCTAAATAGCTGGTGCCCATGCTTAACGTGTTGATCCTTTGCACGGCCAACTCGGCCCGCTCGATCCTGGGCGAGGCTATTCTCACTCGTTTGGGTGGGGGGCGGTTTATGGCCTATTCCGCTGGCAGTTACCCGCGCGGCGTACCCAATTCGCGCGCCCTCGAGCTCCTCGGCAATCTTGGGTATCCAACTGCTCAGCTCCGTTCCAAGTCGTGGGATGAGTTTGCGGTCCCCGGCGCGCCCAAGATGGATCTCGTCATCACAGTCTGCGACGCGGCGGCGGGCGAAAGTTGCCCCTACTGGCCAGGTGCACCACTGAAAGTTCACTGGGGCATACCCGATCCTGCCGGGGCCCCAGGCGGTATTGAAGGTGAGCGGGCTGCGTTCCGCTTGGCGCATGATCGCTTGCTGGCGCGGATGACAGCGCTGGTTGCACTGCCTGTCGAGAGAATGGCACGTGACGAACTTCAAAAGAGATTGAATGGCATCGCGACACTCGAAGGTGCGACGGACATGGCGCGCCAGAGGGATATTTAAGAAATGACGGGAACAGACATGACGCGGCGGCTGGCGGCCGAGTTTATGGGGACTGCAATTCTGTTAGCCGCAATCGTGGGCTCAGGGATCATGGGCGTCAAACTTTCAGGCGGCAGTGCCGGTCTAGCTCTGCTCGTCAATTCTCTTGCGACCGGCGCTATTCTGTTTGTGCTGATCACGATATTTGGTCCCATTTCCGGCGCCCATTTCAATCCGGCGGTGACGCTGGTGATGACGTTCAAAGGCATGATTGAAGGCGGCACTGCTGCGGGTTATGCCGTCGCGCAAGTTTTAGGTGGCATTTGCGGTGTCATATGTGCGCACGCGATGTTTGATCTGCCGCTTTTGCAAGTGTCGGAAACGCCGCGTGCGGGAACAGGGCAATGGATCGCTGAGATTTTTGCGACATTTGGTTTGATCATCACAATCTTTGGGACGCTGCGGACCGCGCCCACGAAAGTACCGATTTCGGTTGGACTCTACATCTTGT
>JAYTQI010000052.1:0-2472 GCA_043746825.1 Hyphomicrobium sp.
GAGAGCATCGCCACGAATTCGCTGGGTACGATGGTGCACATCATGCCGACGCTAAGCGTCACTTCGCTGAGGTTAAGGAATTCCTTGGCCCGTTTTTTAGCCTCGGTAGCCTCCTGCAACATCTGCTGCAAGTGCGGCAACGCAATACGGCCAAGCTCCGAGAGATGGGTGTTGCTGCGCTCGCGGTTGAACAGCGGGCCGCCGAATTCATATTCAAGCAATTTGACGGCTCGCAGCAGTGATGGCGGGCTGACACCGCATTTTTCCGCGGCCCTGGTAAAGTTGCGTTCAGACGCGGCCGCCAGGAAATAGCGGATTTGGTGCATTTCCATAAGAATTGAAGCCCTAGTGTGAGGCGCTTGAAACGGCGGGGAGAATGCAGCGCGGAGTTCGCTGGTGCAAGCTCCATGCATAAGCCTAAGGCTTCAATTTGAGTGTCTTGTCGTTTTGATGATGGTCGAAAACAAAAACGGGCCGCCCCGAGAGCCGCCCGTTTGGAATTACAATTGTGCCTGACCCTCGTTACTGGGCTTCGGCGGCCTTTTGGACAGCCGAGGCCGATCGGCCTGAATGGCGAAGCGTGGTGCCGCGTGGCGGCTGAGCGGCGCGATAGTAGCGGCGCTGTACCGGCTGTGCCTGCTTTTCGGCAGATGGTTCGCTCGCAGCGACGGCGTGGCCTGAGAAGTGTTGCCACGTCACTGTCACGCGGGTGCCGACGGGTATGCGCGGATACAGATCCAGCACATCTTCGTTCAACATCCGGATGCAGCCGTGCGAAACGGCCTGACCAATGGTCCAAGGCGCGTCGGTGCCGTGAATGCGATAGGCGGAAGAGCCAAGATACATGGCGCGCACGCCAAGCGGATTAAGCGGGTGGCCACCTGGAACCCAACGCGGCAGGCGCGGGTTCTTGGCGATCATTTCCGGTGTTGGCGTCCAGGCCGGATTGATGCGCTTGTCGGAAATGAAGGTGGTGCCCTGCCAGCGCGCTTCGCCGGTTGGTACGGCGACAGGGTATGTGATGGCCTGGCCTGGCTTGGTTACAAGGTACAAACGGCGGTCGGAGAACGAGACGACGACCTGCCCTGGCTTAAATTGTGGATTGAACGAAATAACCTGGCGTCCGCCGCCATGCTCGGCGTCGCCACCCCAAAGGAAATCAAGACCCTGGGCGCTGGCTCTATGCGGCGAAGCTGCGAGGCTCACAGCAAATGCAGCTACGAAAGCGAATTTGGTGATTGTGGCGCGAAAGCTCATCAAGGGATGCTCCGGGTTCTGTTCGCCAGAAAAATCAGCGAAGGATGAGAACGTCATCCTTGCCTCCAAAATGGTGAAGGGACCGTATATACCCGTCTCGGTTTCGCGGGCAGAGCATGGAAGTCACACCCATGTCACGATCTCGCGACAGCGAGACGATGTTAAGCCAGCACCCAATAGCTCCCAATGTGAAGTCTTCTCAGGCAATTGCGCC
Organism: Hyphomicrobium sp.; assembly: GCA_043746825.1. Taxonomy (GTDB): domain Bacteria; phylum Pseudomonadota; class Alphaproteobacteria; order Rhizobiales; family Hyphomicrobiaceae; genus Hyphomicrobium_B. Next base: position 1,472 of record JAYTQI010000052.1, read on the forward strand.
TGCAACGTGACTGCGGGCGGGAGTCTTTACGTCTATTCCTCATTTGTTCTTTTTCTCTTGACGGAGACGCAACGGGGAGTTAGAACAAAGAAAGAACTTGAGAATGACTCATTTATGCAACTTGTTCTCTCGTCACGAGGCGTTGTCATGGATCGTGTGGAGGCATTTTACGCTTTGCAACGCGCCACGCTCGCCGGGAAACGGTTTTTGAATTCTGGCAGGCATGATGATGGCCCTCTTTCATGTCTGCCAGCCCCCGCAACCACCGGATCAGCAGCCACCCCGCTTGCCGGTCCGGTGGCGGGGGACAATTTAGCCTCTGCAACTCAAGAGGCGGAATTGCCGCGCATTGCGCCTTGGCGCTTTTCGGCAGGCGCTCCACTCGCCGATGGAAAATGTTCGCCACCAAAAAGATTAGGAAGCTTAGACCAACTTCCCTTCCACCACTGGCGCAAGGCCAGAACTCGGCGGCTGAATCACGTGCCGCCAAACGAGAAACGACCGCAGATTATGCTCTGGAATACCGCTGTGTTGATGATGGGGGCAAGGCATAGGACGCGGCACACCAGAGTAATTTGTCAGTTAGTTCGGACCGGGAGGTGTTGGACCGGACACGATACGATCCTCATAGCGAATGCAGGGCGAGTCGCCCCAAATCGAGCCATTATAGGGGCCCCATTCGACGCAGACCCTCACAACATGAAATCGTTCTTTTACGGCATCTCCAGGATTGCTGCGTACAATGTCGATAGACCGGGGTGCGCGTTTGATGCGCTGATTGCCAAGCAGATCGGCGTCGGCGGCGGTTGCGAAAAGCGTCATCACAGGGACGAGGGACACGACAGCGAACTTCATAGGCTTTACGAGCTTACGGCTCATATTTGTGGCGTCGAAGCGTGGGAAAATGGACGTCATGACAATTCTCCAAACTGAAACACTAAGGTTGAAATTCTATTGCCCTTCCAGAGCGCATTGGCGTCGAGCTGCTTTGCTTTTGCCAA
>JAYTQI010000053.1:0-12637 GCA_043746825.1 Hyphomicrobium sp.
TATCGGCCAGCGGCCCACTTGGCGTCCTGCAACTGCTCTACACGCCAGCCGCGATGATCATCGCTCAAACGATCCTAGTGACACCCATTGTTGCGGCGCTCGCCCGTCAAGCCATCAAAGATCTCAATGGTGAATATGACGAACAGCTGCGGGCTTTTGGCCTCTCGACATTTGAGCGGGCAAAAACCTTGCTCTATGAGGGCCGCCTGCGATTGGCGACAGTGCTTCTAGCCGCTTTTGGGCGCGCCATCGCCGAAGTTGGTGCCGTTATTATTGTGGGCGGCAATATCAATCATGTAACACGTAGCATGACGACGGCCATTGCGCTCGAAACCTCGCGCGGCGAACTTGGACTGGCGCTTGCCCTTGGCCTAATTCTGCTGACCTTAGCGCTCGGCATCAACGCTATCGTCATGGCGCTGCGTCCAATGCGGCAGTCAACAGGCTTGCAAGGACTGAGGCCATAAACATGCAGCGCGCGGTCACAAAGCCTGAGGAAAGGGCGCGCAGCCGTGTGCTGCCGATCCGCGCCCACGGTTTGAGCGTCCGCCACGATGGCCGGTGCATCCTCGACGGCATCACTCTTGAACTAGGTGCGGAACCTAAGATAACGGTGATACTTGGTCCCAATGGCGCTGGTAAAAGCTTGCTTCTTCGCATACTCGCCGGACTTCTGCCCACTGAAACAGGCACTATCCTATGGGCTGATACGCCACCGGATCGAGCGCGCGCCGCTAAAATTGGCTTTGTCTTTCAGCGCCCCATATTGTTACGCCGGACAGCAGCGGCCAACATCGCGTTCGGGCTTTCAATCGCTGGCGTGCCGAAGCCCGAACAAGCCCAGCGCGTGCGCGATATTTTGACTGAGTCCGGAATGAGCCACCTCGCAGATACGCCGGCCAGCGTCCTTTCAGGAGGCGAACAGCAACGGTTGGCACTCGTTCGTGCGCTGGCTTGCCAGCCGGATATTTTCTTTCTTGATGAACCAGCAGCTAATCTAGACCCGGCATCGACCGCAGCATTAGAAAAAATACTGCACGATGTCTTGGCGCGCGGTATACCCCTCGTCCTCATCACCCATGATCTTGGACAAGCGCGGCGGCTTGCGGATGACGTCATCTTCCTCCATCGCGGGCGCATTTGCGAGCGCACGTCCGCCAAGCAATTTTTTATAAAGCCCGCATCAGTTGAAGCGGCGGCCTTCGTTAACGGCGAAATCGTTTTGTGAGGATCAGCACTATCGGCTACTTACGGACTTTTCGGGTGATCGGTTTGGCCGGCGTGTCCTGAAGATCCATCCCGGCATTGGGGGGCTTGGGATTCAAAACCGCCTCAATAAATTCCAGATGCGGCTGAGAGGTCTTTTTCGCATTGGCGATAATGGCTGTGCAGTGGGTCAGCAGCAGCTTGCCGAAATCCGTGAGATGCGCACCGCCGCCGCTTTTGCCCCCCGTTTGCGAGATCACGACCGGTTCTAAAAATGCGTGGTTCAATTGATCGATCAAGCCCCATGCCTGCCGGTACGACATATTCATCGCCCGGCCTGCCGCTGAGATTGAGCCCAGCTCATCGAGCTTCTGCAGCAACATGAGCTTGCCAGGCCCCAAGCGCCCGTGGACCCCAAGATCAATACGGACAATCAAATTCGTCATTGGCCGAATCCAAACGTTATGAGGCTCACCCATGTTGCGCCTCGACGACCAAAGCACAATGGAGTGACTGGCCGCTAGCTAGACGATCAAAAAGGCGATATTCATCAACATTCATAACGGCTAGCAGCTATGCGGGTCGAGGAATTTGGCTTATTTGGGAGTCTTCACATGCTTTCGCGCCGTTCAATTCTGAGCCTTGCCCTCTTGGCGCTGCCGTGCGCCGCGATGCCCAGCCACGCCGAGGAAAAGTTCATCACTGTTCAATCAACAACCTCGACAGAGAACTCCGGCTTGTTCGCCTATCTGCTCCCCATCTTCACCGCCAAAACTGGAATAGGTGTGCACGTCGTGGCCGTTGGCACCGGCCAAGCCATCAAGAATGCTCAAAATGGCGACGGCGATGTGTTACTCGTCCATTCCAAGTCGGACGAAGAAAAGTTCGTCGCAGACGGCTGGGGCGTCAAGCGTTTTGACCTGATGTACAATGACTTTGTTGTTGTTGGGCCGGCTGCTGATCCAGCGCTAATTGCGGGCGGCAAGGATGCCGTGGCCGCCTTCAAAAAAATGGCCGGAGCAAAGTCCGCCTTTATCTCGCGCGGCGATGACAGCGGAACCAACAAGGCCGAATTGAAATTCTGGAAAGAGGCTGGCGTTGACGCCAAAGCCGCGTCTGGAACATGGTATCGCGAAGCCGGACAAGGCATGGGCGCGACGCTCAACATAGCCTCATCGATGAATGCTTACGTGCTTTCCGACCGCGCCACCTGGTCGGCATTCAAAAACCGGGGCGACCTCAAAGTTCTCGTCGAAAGCGATGCCCAACTTCGCAACCCCTATGGCGTTATCCTCGTGAACCCCGAGAAGCATCCCAACGTCAAAGCCCAAGACGGACAGGCCTTTATCGACTGGCTGATCTCGGTGGAGGGCCAGAAGGCCCTTGGCGACTTCAAAATCAACGGCGAGCAGCAGTTTTTTCCAACTGCAAAATCAAGACCTTGAGTGTTTCACCCGACTCGCCCGACTAAAGTATGATGCGCTCGCGCAACAGGCCATTGCGTTTGTCCGTGTAGGCGTTGCTCTGACTGGTAGCCGCCGATAGCGATATGATAAAACCAACATAACAAAGCCGTCTATCTGCGGACGGGGGAATACTGGGGAATACGATGAAGACCCGATTGAGGACAAGCCGCACCTGTCTTGGATTCGCGAGCGTGCTCGCCGTCGCAGGTTTTGCGACGACGGCCAAGGCCGCTGATCTTGGCGGCAACTGCTGCGCCGATCTCGAAGAGCGTATCGCTGAACTCGAAGCCACGACGGCGCGCAAGGGCAACCGCAAGGTCTCACTGACGATCTCTGGTCTGATCAACGAAACGATCATGTTCTGGGACGACGGCGTTGAAAATAACGCCTATGTAGTAACCAACGAGACCAAGCGGACGCGCGTGAGCTTTGCGGGGCAGGCAAAGGTCACTGCTGACCTCACTGCTGGCTACGTGATGGAACTCGGGCCCCGTGCAGACCGCCAAGACCGAAAAGATCAGAATGATAACTCGACGGGCGCTGGCGCCATCGACGTTCGTTACAATTACTGGCTGCTCAAGAGTAAATCGCTTGGACAAATCTCGATGGGCTTGCAGCCGCAGGCCTATGATACGATCACAGAGATAACAACAGCCAACACAAGCCACTTTGCGCGCCCCGCACCCACTCAGCAATTCGGTGATACGGGGGCGGGGTATCTGCTGCGCTTGCCCAATGGTAAGCTATCAACGCTGAGATTTGGCAACATCGTCACTCAAGGCATAAACGGCACTCCAGGCGAAGGTCACCGGGTTAACGTTGTCCGTTATGACACGCCTGTAGTTGGAGGCTTCACAGCGTCAGCATCTTGGGGTGAAGATGACGTCTGGGATGGCGCATTGCGCTACAGCGGTGAACTCTCAGGCTTCAAGCTTGCCTTTGGCGTCGGCTATGCGCACTGGACAGATGGTTCCGTTGGAACGGCATCGTCGAACGATACGCGCGGTTGTGCCAAGATAGCGGCGCAGGGACCTAAGGTCGATTGTGACGAGGTCGGCCTGTCGGGCTCGATCATGCACCTTGAGACTGGCCTTTTTGCTACCGGTGTATATGGCCATCGCAAAGACAATAAAGTGCAAGGCCTCTATGCCGGTGCAGCGGGCGTCGATGACACGCAAGATTTCTACTCCGTCCAAGCAGGTATTGAACAGAAATGGCTGCTTTTAGGAAAGACCACTATTTTTGGCGAATACTGGCGTGAGAATTCAGGACCCGGACTGACGGTAACTGGTGGCATACTGGACGCGAAACCCTTGGGCGCAAATGCCTTCATCTCAGGCGCCGAGATCACCATGTGGGGCGTAGGCGCCAACCAGACATTGGCTGACGGCGTCGATCTCTACATTTCCTACCGCCATGTTGATGCCGACATCTTCACCAGCAAAACCGGCGGTCACCCTGGATCGGTCACGACGTCAATTCAGCCGTTCCAGTATGTGACCGTTGGCACGGCCATTAAATTCTGAACCTGCAGTGTTTACTGGACAACACTTAGATCCAAGATTTCGGGCCCCTCAAGGGCCAGTTTTGTTATTTGTGCGGTATCCCGGGCAATAGTTGTATGACGTGCAAGAAGCCCCACCGCCCTTTGCGATTCTTAGGATCAAATGCCTTTCTCGCTCTACATCGCCGAATGTGCGGATGGCACCTATTACACCGGCATTGCCACCAACGTTCAGCGCCGCATTCTGGAACACAATGGCGTCAAGGGCACCAAGGGCAAAGGCGCGCGCTACACATCGGCCCGCCGCCCTGTCAGTTTGGTTTTTGAAGCCACTTTTACGACCCGTTCAGAAGCCTCAAAGGAAGAAGCCCGCATCAAGCGGCTAACGCGCCAACAAAAGGAACTCTTGATACTGGGCGCAACCAAAACAGAAGCGCGCCTCGATGGCTGAGCGCGCGCAAGCGTTTGATGTGATCGTAATTGGCGCTGGCGCTGCTGGATTGATGTGCGCCCTGACAGCCGGACAACGTGGCCGCAAAGTTCTGCTCCTCGAACACACGGATAAGGCTGGCGCCAAAATCCTGATCTCGGGCGGCGGGCGGTGCAATTTTACAAACCTCGCCACCAATCCGAAATGCTTCGTGTCGGATAATCCGCATTTCTGCACATCGGCGTTGAAGCGCTATACGCAAACTGATTTCATCGCCCTCGTTGAAAAACATGGCATCGCGTATCATGAGAAAACTTTGGGCCAGTTGTTTTGCGATGGCTCGGCGCGTGCAATTATTGCGATGTTGCAGGCAGAATGTGCGGCTGGCAGTGTTGATCTGCGGCTCGGATGCTCTGTCTCTCATGTGTCCAAACCAGATCATTTCCGCCTTGAAACCAATATTGGGATTTTCACTGCGCCATCCATTGTCTTGGCGACAGGCGGGCTCTCAATACCTAAAATGGGCGCGACGGGTTTTAGCTACGACGTGGCCAAGACCTTTGGTTTGCGCCTCACCAAAACGTTTCCAGGATTAGTACCGGTTAAGGTTGCATCTCAATCCTCCTTCTTCGACACTGCCCTTGCTGGCGTGTCACTGGACGCTATCGCGTCATTTGAGAAGCAAAGTTTCCGCGCGAATATCCTGTTCACGCACCGCGGGCTGTCTGGTCCCGCAATCCTGCAAATCTCGTCGTACTGGCGCCAAGGTGGCACGATCACGCTTGATCTTGCCCCAGACATTGACGTCAAAGCGTTCCTAAATGAGCGCAAACGTGCGCGGCCAAGGACAACCGTTCAAACTATCCTCGCTGAAATTCTTCCCTCACGTCTGGCACAGGCCCTGGCGGCAGCGCATATGCCTAAAGGAGAAATGGCCAACATTCCGGATCAGAAACTGGCGGATCTAGCAAACGAACTCAAGTCCTGGCGGGTCCGCCCTGAAGGCACAGAGGGCTACGCCAAGGCCGAAGTCACGTGCGGCGGCATCGACACCCGCGAACTGTCCTCGAAGACCATGGAGGCGCTTCGCGTGCCGGGGTTATACGCAATAGGCGAAGCGGTAGATGTGACTGGATGGTTAGGGGGCTATAACTTTCAGTGGGCTTGGTCGAGCGGCTGGTCGGCGGGCCAGGCTGTCTAGAGGCAGGCCATTTGGACGAGAGTTCAGGTGATGGCCTCATTGCCTGGAGCTTGCTAGTCTTCGTGGCCGCTATCGGCCAGGGAGAGCAACGCCCATGGACTTCTCTTTGACACCTGATCTCATTGAACTACGAGACCGGACACGGCGGTTCATTGCCGATGAAGTGATCCCATTCGAAGCCGACCCTCGGCTGGGCGCGCATGGTCCTGGCGAGGACTTGCGGCGAGATTTAAATGTTAAGGCCCGCGCCGCCGGACTGCTGACGCCTCACGCATCCAAAGATTTGGGCGGGCTTGGTCTGAGCCACATCGCCAAAGCCGTTGTGTTCGAGGCGGCCGGATATTCCGCCCTCGGTCCGTTAGCGCTCAACATTCAAGCACCGGATGAAGGCAACATCCACTTGATGGAGGCCGTGGCAACACCGGCGCAGAAAGCCCGATGGCTGGTGCCGCAGGTCAAGGGCGAAATACGCTCTTGCTTTGCCATGACAGAGCCTCCACCGGGTGCGGGCTCCGACCCCTCGATGCTGACCACCACGGCGGTCCGCGATGGCGACGCTTATGTGATCAACGGCACCAAGTGGTACATTACAGGTGCGAACGGCGCGGCCTACGTCATCGTTATGGCGCGCATGGAAGATGGCTCGGCCACGATGTTCCTCGCCGATATGAATGCTGAAGGCATCACGATCACGCGCCAAATGGAAGCCATGGACCGTTGCTTCTCTGGTGGGCATGCGGTGGTTGAATTCAAAAACGTCCGTATTCCTGCTTCCAATGTGTTGGGGGAAGCTGGCAAAGGCTTTCGCTATGCCCAGGTGCGCCTCGCGCCAGCCCGCCTCACCCACTGCATGCGCTGGCTAGGCCAAGCCCGGCGCGCCCACGACGTCGCAACCGATTATGCGCGCCGCCGCCAGGCTTTTGGCAAAGCCTTGGGCGAACACGAAGGCGTTGGCTTTATGCTGGCCGACAATGACATCGACCTCCACACCGCTCGCCTTCATATTTGGCACACTGCCTGGATGCTGGATCAGGGCGAGAGGTGCAATTTCGAGTCCAGCCGCGCCAAAGTTGTATGCTCAGAGGCGGAATGGCGCGTCGTCGACCGCTCAGTCCAAATTCTTGGCGGCCAGGGCGTAACGGCGGAAACCGTAGTCATGCGCATTTTCATGGATATGCGGTCATTCCGTATCTACGACGGTCCGAGCGAGGTGCATCGTTGGAGTATGGCTCGTAAGATTTTGGGTGATATGGAACCGCGCACATGAGCGCAGCAAATTCGTCTGACATCTTCCGGCTCGACGACAAGCTCGCGCTAGTGACGGGGGCCTCTAGCGGGCTTGGGTGGCATTTCGCGCACCTGCTCGCCCGCTCCGGCGCACGTGTTGCCATTGCCGCGCGGCGCGCGGACCGGCTCAATCAGCTCGTCTCCGGGATTGTTGCTAAAGGTGGTCAGGCATTTGCCGTTGATCTTGACGTCACGAGCGCCAACAGCGTCAGCAACGCATTCGATCACATCATCGCAACGGCAGGCGTTCCCGATGTTATCGTCAACAACGCGGGCGTCACGGTCACAAAACCTTTGTTGGAGCAGACCGAAACTGATTGGGATCACGTCCTCAACACCAACCTCAAAGGCTGTTGGCTGGTTGGCACGGAAGCGGCGCGTCGGATGGTGGCGGCAAACAAAGGTGGCTGCATCATCAATGTCGCGTCGATAGCAGGAGAACGTGTGGCAGCTGGCGTCGCCCCCTATGCCATTTCCAAAGCCGGCTTGGTTCAGACGACCAAAGCCATGGCCTTGGAACTGGCGCGCAATAATATACGGGTTAATGCCCTGCTGCCCGGCTACATCATCACCGATCTCAATCGCGCGTTCTTGGAAAGCGACGCGGGTGAGCGGCTCCGGGCCCGTATCCCCAGCCGCCGCTTTAGTGAACTCAGCGACCTAGACGGACCACTATTACTTCTGGCTTCTGACGCGGGCCGTGCGATGTCAGGATCAACTCTGGTCGTTGACGGCGGGCATCTTGTGAGTTCGCTCTAATGGCCGCCGCCCCTCCTCTTCAAAGTCCGGCCTTTGATCTGGTTGCGTTGACCAAGATCATGAGCGCCCATGGGCTCTCCACGACAGCCGCGCTCAGCCTTGAGCCCCTAACTGGAGGTCAATCCAACCCGACCTATCGCGTGCGTGGCGCCGCGCATCCATTAGTGCTGCGTAAGAAGCCGCCCGGCGTGCTGCTGCCTTCAGCCCATGCGGTGGATCGCGAATTCCGGATCATGAAGGCGCTCCGCGATACCGAGGTGCCAGTTCCAAAGGTCTATTTTTATCACGGCGATACGTCAATCACTGGCACACCCTTCTACATCATGGAATATCTTGACGGCCGCGTATTTCTCGACCAATCACTTCCGGGCATGACACCGCCCGAGCGGTCTGCGATCTACAATGAGATGAACCGGGTGATTGCGGCCCTGCATCGCATCGATCACGCACGCTTAGGACTGTCTGACTTTGGCAAGGCCGGCAACTATTTCGCCCGCCAGATTGCGCGCTGGACCCGTCAGTACAATGAGTCACGTTTAGAAAACATTCCGGCGATGGACGCTTTGATCGCTTGGCTGCCCGAGCACGTCCCAGACGACGAGAAAACGTCAGTCGTGCATGGCGATTTCCGGCTCGATAATCTCGTATTTCACCCCATCGAATCCCGCGTCATCGGCGTCCTGGATTGGGAGCTCTCAACCTTGGGCCATCCGTTGGCCGATTTTTCCTACCATTGCATGAGTTGGCACATACCGGCTGAGCTTTGGCGCGGCATTGGCGGATTGGATCTGCGTGCGCTTGGTATTCCAGAGGAGGCTAGTTATGTTCGCCGCTACTGCGCTGCAACGTGCACGCCGGCGATTGAACATTGGAATTTCTACCTCGCCTACAATCTGTTTCGCATCTCTGCTATTTTGCAAGGTGTCGCCAAACGCGCAAGCGAAGGCAGTGCCGCCGCAACAGATGCCTTGGATATGGGCCGCAAAGCCCGACCCCTGGCGGACTTAGGTTGGACATTTGCTGCGCGCTATGATGCTGAACGGCGGTGAGCAGAAAACGATTGTCCAGCCGCCCGCAAAATATTCACTAAAACAATTTAGCGCTTTCAGGAACTTAGTAAGTATTTGAAAAAATGGTGGGCGATGCAGGATTCGAACCTGCGACCCGCTGATTAAGAGTACGCATAACTCCGATAGAGTAAAGTAACATCAACACGTTAAGCGGACGCCTGTTGCAACGTCTGCCCCTCAGTTCAGCACAGTGCGGGACTTGCTCCCGCAAAAATCACGCGGCCGTGAGCGCCGGACTCCTTTAGTTATCTGCGCCGCGACGGACAATGCTTCGCACACCTTGCGCGCGAGCCGCCCGCTCGTCTCCGCTGAGCGGAAGTAAGGGCGAACACCAACTTAGCCTGCACCTGACCCGGAGCTGCCCAAGACGCATAAGGAGCTTACATATCGACATCGTGTCCGCTTACGATCATCGCGTCAAATGCAGGCACGGAGGCTAGGGGCCAATTGCGACCGTGGCGCATCAAGCGAACCGCGTCTTGCAGACCTGCGGCTTTTGGTGTGATAGCGAACAATCTGGGACAGGCGGGCACAGTCGAGTTTGACCCTGAGCGGGCGTCTCTGCGAGCGCTTAATCTGCTCATCAATTTATGCGATGGGGCATCAGACGTGCTGGTCACCTGAGCGATAGGAATTCAGTTCGATGACGTAAGCTTAGAATTGCTAGCATAGCAGAAATGTGCACCTTGATGGTGCCTTCAGAGATTCCCAGTCTCTCGCCGATTTCCTTATTTGTCAGACCCTGGCAAACAAGTTCAAAAACTTCCTTCTGCCGGGGCGTTAGCCCGTCTTTTCGCCGGCGCTGCTCAGAAACATCTGATGCCTCACGTAGCGGAGAACCCGGCTTGGCAGATTTCTCAAGACGCGGTTTCGCCCTGGTGACCAAACTCGGGATGAAGATGCGGCCACCAAGAATATCGCGAAGGGCGACAGCAATTTGATCGTTGGACAGCGTCTTCGGCATGAAGCCATTCAGTCCGCCCTCGATAGCCGTCAGCACGTCTGCTTTTTCCTCCGACGCTGATACGACCGCTAGTTTAGTGTTTGGATACAACGCCCGCACTTCCGCCAAGCAGCCGCTGCCGCTCATGCCAGGCATCGCAAGATCAAAAAGCGCCAAATCAAGCTCTGGATTTTTCTCTAGACAGTCTAATGCTGCATCAAGCGTTGCGGCTTCAAACACCTGCGCGAAACCCAGCTGGCTCTTTAAAAGCAAAGATAACCCAGATCGATAAAGATGGTGGTCATCCGCAATCAGTGCACTTTTCGATTTCTCATTCTGCATATTCAAACCACCATGTTTGGTTTTTCGCCGCGCTCCGCCCGGGCTTTGACAGCCAGACGGCCGATGATCGCAGCGATCATTTCAGGTTCTGCAGGTTTGCTTATCCATGATTTGCCGCTTTTGGCAATGGCACTAGCAGCTTCTACATCCGTCCGCCCAGTCAAAATTATAGCTTCTATATCATGCCGGTCTTCATGGCGCTGATCCAGAAATTCAACACCCGTTATGGCCCCGCCAAGATCGTAGTCGACAACAGCAACATCGATCACCAATCCGCCACGTAGCGCCCGCAGCGCCGTCTCAGGGGTTTCAAAGGTGCTGACTAAGGCGCCACGGTCTCGCAGGAATAGAGCCAGTGATTCAAGATGTTTCGCATTGTCGTCTAGCAACATCAAGTGTAAGCCCGACAAATTCGCTTGGCTCCGCTGCTTAGCGCTCTCCGCGATCACGGCCCCAGCTGCCTTTGGCACAACAATGCTGAAACGCGTTCCCCGTCCAAGGCGCGAGTGAACCTTAATGTCTGCGCCAATCAGCTTGGCATAGCGTTGCGCAATCGACAACCCGAGGCCCAATCCATCATTGATCCCAATCGCCTGCAATTTTGAACGCTCGAATTCGCGAAAAATACTATTCTTCTGGTCTTCAGGTATGCCAGGTCCCGTGTCGAAAATTTCGATGATAATTTTACCGTTGCGCTTCCTTGCACCAACGAGGACGCCGCCCGTCTTCGTAAATTTTAGCGCATTCGATACCAGATTGCGGATGATGACTTCGAGAAGCGCCGGGTCCGTCACTATCCAATGGTCGGGAATGAGGCAGCGAAAGTCCAGGCCCTTATGCGCCGCCTCCAGTTGAAATTCCGCGGCCATTCGAGACATCAAACCCTTAAGACCAACATTGGACAACTCGCCGGTTATCAAACCCGCATCGAGGCGCGACACGTGCAGCATGGCGTCAAACATGTCTCTGAGTGACGCGATCGATTGTTCGAGATTTTCAGCGATTGGCGCGGTGCTGGTGCCAGCGAGCCTTGTACTCAGCGAATTAGCAAATAGTGACAGTGCCTGCAACGGCTGCCGTAGATCGTGACTTGCTACTGTTATGAACCGTGTCTTGGCAAGGGTCGCTTCTTCAGCAATCATTTTTGCGTCTTCAAGCGCCCGGTTCTGTTCGGCAAGCTTTTCTGTCCGCTCGGATACCTGCTTCTCAAGTGAACTGCTGAGGGATTCGAGAGAGGACTCGCGGGCTTTCAGCGATGCAACCAGGGAAATCAGCGAATTTGAGAGAAGGTTCACCTCTGCAAACTGCGAGGCCGCTGGAATGTCAGCGGTTCCGTTACGACGCAAGTTGTCGGCGGCTTGGCTAATTCCAAGAAGCGGGCGCACTATTTGTCCGGCCAACAGCCATTGAATCACAATCGCATGTAAGCCAAACAGAATGGCGTAAACGATGACGCTCCGTTGCAGCCGGCTTACTGGTTCGAGGGCGGAGACAGCATTTTGGCGGATCAGAACAATCCAGTCTTCTCCATCGACAAAGCGATCTTGCTGGCTCCTGGCAAAGCCCGTCACGTATTGTTCGCCGTTGCGCCATGTCTCGACCTTAAAACCGTTTGGTGACTTCAGCGCCTCCTTGAAGCTCGCCACGTTTCGGATTTCATCGCTGATTTCCGTTGGCCCAACCAAAACCATTCCGTCTTTCGAAACGACAAACAATTGCGTTTCATTCTGATGAGGCAAGCGCCCACCCAGAGAACGGCCAAGTTGCTCGGCCCAGTCCCAATTGAAAGAAGCCACCAACGCCGCAACTGGCAAGCCATCGGTATTGAGCACAGGTGTTGCGATCTCAATGTGACCAGGCGCATCCTGGCCATGCTCATTGGGGTACAGTACGGCTTGCGAGCCCCGCATTACATTGGCTTGACCGATCACGCCCAGGAGCCGGTCAGCGAACGTCAATTTTCCTTTGCCATGCGTAGCCGGCGGAAGACCCGATTCGGCGAGGTTGATACCTTTCAAATCAAAGACGGCCACCCAGTTGAGATCGTCGTGAAATGCGCGAGCTTCCCGCAGCTGGCCGACAATGCTTGCCCGTTCGGCTCCGATTAGCGGCGAAATCAATCTGCTGGTCGCCTCTAAGTGCCGGCTGCGCTCAAGCAAGTCACTATCCAGTTTATATTCCAACTGATCTGCAAGCACCGCAACGCTGCGGCCGATTTGCTCGGTGAGTTTTGAAGTTGCGAGATCCCGGAAAGAATAAGCGACAAAAAGCGTGACAATAAGCGTGGCAATGGTCCCGACCGCCACCAGAATAACTTTCAGAGGTAGCGCCCTCGTCAACAAGTGCCGCTCCCGTAGCATCGTCGCTTTGCAGAAATGTAAGGTCTCAATCCGGCATTCTAGAATGTCTTCGCCAATCTATACACGAGG
>JAYTQI010000054.1:0-2459 GCA_043746825.1 Hyphomicrobium sp.
GTCAATGGCGGACGATCGCAAAGGCCTATGGCATTACGGCAGCGCAGATAGAACGCATGGCATCCGCATTCGAACACGGAGACCTTCGAGCCGTCATCGCTGAGAGAAAATCGCCGAAGTCTCAGTTCAAGACGGCGGGGACCAAAAAGTCGAAAACCAATATGGCACGCACGAAGGCTTCATGAGCCGTCTTTTTTCTTCGACTCCCAGTCCTACGAGTCATTCAGCTTTAGCAGTGAGTGAAATTCTGCAACTCTGCTGGCCGCCATATCAGCCGTGAAAATCGCCTTTTTCTCGCTTTCATTATATCCCCTGCGGCATTATGCAAAAAACTGTGATTGGACGCCGCGCGATGATCCGTTAGCGTCCCAGTTATTGAGTTTAGTCGTATCAGGAACGGCGGGGTTCTGATTTCAATGGAGACGACGCATGACGTCTCAGTGGGACAGGCTATGCGCCATACTGGAGTTGGCTGAAAAGCTGCCAGCAAAAGACAAGTCTACTTACCTGCAATCCGCTTTGATTGCGTTAGCCTATGAGTCACGCATTTCTATGGCAGCGCGCGATCTCAAGACTGTGCAATCCAAAATGCAGCCTAAGGCAAATAGCGTTAAGTCTGAAAGAAAACGGCGGGCCTCTATTTGAACTTAGCGTCTCCGACGGCCGCCAGCATCTCGGGCCTGCGAAAGTAAATCGCTCGCCCCATCCGGATCGGCGGATAGCCGCGAATGAGCACGATCTGCTCGTCTGAGCGCAAGCCTTGCACGATCTCATGCGGCAGGATCAGCGGCCGTTTCTGCAGCGAAAACGATTGCGTGCCCTTGCCCGCCGCCGACGGGCTCATGGGACCAAACAGCAAAGATGTGCCATGCGATTGGTTCTCGACCCGGATGGTTGTATCCCCACAGCGCTCTGAGAGATGCTTGGCGGTGTCCATAGATTTCACAGCCGCGTAGCTGACCAATGACACGCCTTCGAACCAACTGGTCGCGCCCTCCTTGCCAAAGTGTTGCTCCAATTGACCGACGCTCTGATACAGCAGCATCAAAGTGATGCCGTACTTGCGGCCACGATCACGGGCTTCTTCAAGAATAGTCATACGTCCAAGCAGGTCGGCTTCGTCGAGACAGAACAGGACGCGCTTGGCGTGACGGCCAGCCGCCTGAACCATGGCCCGCATGAGGCTGCCGATGATCACCCGCCCCACAGCTGGATAGCTTTTGAGGATTTCGCCGGGAACTTGGATAAAAACATCGAGTGCCCCGCCCGGCAACTCTGCCGCGTCAAACGTCGAACCGGCTACCAACGCGGCGTAAGGCTCCAGCGAAAGCCACTGGGTATCCTTCGCAACTGTCGAAGCAATACCGGTAAACGTCTGGTCGGCCATGCCAACAAATGGCGACAGTGTTTCTCGCACCAGCCGTTCGCTGGTCTCGGAGATCATCTCTTTCAGCCGCGCCTGGAGATCTATCTCAGAGAGCGATGTTAAGCGGCGCAGCGCCCGCAGAGTGCGGTCCTTTTCAAACGCCTCGCTCGTCAGCACCGTGAGCAAGAGCCCGGTCATCAGGTTATGGGCCTGAGCTTGAAAATATTCAGCCGAACCACCCTCTTTGCCTGAGCCTTCGCTGCACAACAGCTTGGCGAAGGCCACGGCATCTGCAGCCTGGTTGCGGCTGTGCAGCAGTGGTGTGAGAGCGTTAAAACCCTGAATGGCCTCAACCGGCGCGGTGGGATCAAGCACGACACTCCGGCGGCGTGGTGACAGGTGGCGGCGAGCCGCCTGCACAAGCGTTGCCACCTCGCAGGCTGGATCGAGCACGACCATTGAGCCGGTGTAGCGGAGCGCTGTTGGCACGACGCTTGACGTGGTCTTAAAGCCGCCGGAACCAGCGAACATGAGCATGTGGGTCGAATCGAAATTGAGCTTGAAGGTCGCGAGTGGAGCGTTGCCGCCGTTGCCCCAGGTCGCCCGCACTTTCGGATCAAACGCCAGCCCTTTGATCGCGGCCTCATCGTCGGGCCGGGCGCATTCACCGATGACGACTTCGCCATCAGCAGGCAAAAGCTGAACTACCGCCTCAAGGCTCATCCACGTGGCATCGCCGAAGCCTCCCTGCGCAATGCCCTGAAAATCGAGCGTACTGCCGACCGTCCGCTTCAAAAGCAGCGCTATCAGAAGCGCCGCCGCTGCAAGTCCGGCGTAAAGCATGGGCTCCACATCGGCGAGCCTCAAAAAGAACCGCCGCCCTGACGGTGCTGGCGCGATGAAGGGCCCAAAGCGTGCGGCCACGAGGGCCCAGAACATTGCCGTTACAATCAAGCCGCCGACACAGACGGCGCGGCGCGATATGCCCTCAGCGAAGGTCAGCAGAACACCGGCGGTTGGCCCAAGCACCAGTAAGCCAAACAGCGCCGCCGGATACGTGTCCAGCGGCGATATGTACGGCTGTAAGACCTGC
>JAYTQI010000055.1:0-2454 GCA_043746825.1 Hyphomicrobium sp.
AGCGCTTCATCGCCGTCGCCCAGCTTTATTTCGTGGCCTGGCAGGTGCAGTAGCTGGCCATAGCGTTGAATAGCGCCGGCGGTCACCATCCGGGCTACAGCTTCCCGCGCGATGATGCGGCGGCGGGGGTCTTTGATGAGCCGCATCAGCTCGTGGCTTGTTGCGCCGGGGCTGTCTTGATGCGTGCGCTGGTATTCCGTGAGGTGTTCGAGAATATCGGATTGCAACTTATCCCAGTTATCTGCGGATAGCCCGAACTTGGCAGGGCCGCTCGCAACTTCGACGGTGCCAGTTGCGGTGAAAAGTGGCGTGGCTTCCTTTTCCGTCAAATTGCGGGCGCGGCAGAAATGATCGAGATCCGTGCCGTTCATCGAAGCTTGTAATAAAGCCTTTAGAGCCGCAGCCGGGTCCGCCTCGTCCATGGCTGAGAGCAGGCTCAACCTCTCCGGCGTCCGTGCGCCGCGAGGCGGCGGAAATGGATCGATGATGGTGCCACCGCCCATTGTGCGCAGCGCCGACTGATCACGAATGATAAAGCGATCACCAAAGAGGGCGCCAACGGGGGCGTCTAGAATAATCTGGGCGAGCGCAGTTTCGCCCGGCGCAATAGGTGCGTCATGCAGCAAGCCGATTCGCCCTGTGCGTTCGGCGGCGGCGATGTGAACATGGACAGGCGTCCAATGTTTGAGCGCTCTCGTCTCGCTGGCGAGGAGTTTGAGGCGGACATCCAGCCGGGACGTTGGCGCGTGGGCTTTAGGCTCCAAAATCCAATCGCCGCGCTTGATATGCTCTTTCTCGATTTTGCGCCCCGTGAGATTGAGTGCGCAGCGTTGCCCGGCTGTTGCTCGTTCTGCTTCGCGGTTCTCGGCCCGGATGCCGCGCACGCGCACCTCTGTTCCCGCTGGCGAATGTAGCAAAGTATCGCCAACGTTGACCTCGCCCGAATAGACGGTGCCAGTGACGACGAGGCCGATGCCGGAGAGCGTAAAGCAGCGGTCAACGGCAAGGCGGAAATGGCCATTTCTTTTACGCTGAGCCGTGCCGTGTGCGGCCTCCGCGAGATGCTGGCCCAGGACGGCGATGCCCTCGCCTGTCACCGCCGAGACCGGCAAGATGGGCGCGCCTTCAAGCGTGGTGCCTTCGACAAGCCGCTGAATTTCTGCTTGGGCTTCGAGAATGCGCGCGGGCGTCACGCGGTCCGTTTTGGTCAACGCCACGACGCCGCGCTTGATGCCGAGCAGATCAATTGCGCTGAGGTGCTCCAGCGTTTGTGGCATCACCCCATCATCCGCCGCTACCACTAGGATCACGAAGTCGATGCCGATGGCACCGGCTAGCATGTTGTGGATGAGCTTTTCGTGGCCTGGCACGTCGAGAAAGCTGATCGATTGCCGGTCGCCGAAGTGCTGATACGCAAAACCGAGATCAACCGTGATGCCGCGCGCTTTCTCCTCTGGCAGCCGGTCCGCGTCGGTGCCGGTCAGCGCCTTCAGAAGAGACGTCTTGCCGTGGTCGATATGTCCTGCCGTGCCGACGATCATGCGGTGTCCTTTTTCAGCCCATCATGGGTGAAGTTGGCGGATCGGGCAAGCGGATGAGGATTGCGCGTCGTTCGTCTCTATGATCGCTAGCCAAAGTAGGGCGAAGACAAAAGCCACATGCCCGCGGCGATCATCACAATACCCGCAGCGTGCCCAATCGTGCGGCCGGCGCGGCTAACTTTTTCGATGAGCACCAGGATGGTCAGTCCCGCAATCCACACCAGGTTCATGGCGCCGCCAACGAACAACAGCGCCATCATGGCCCAGCAGCACCCCAGGCAAAACAGGCCGTGTTTAAACCCCATACCAAAGGCACCGGAAACGCCGGACCGGAAATTCTCCGCCAGGAATTGCGCGGGAGACCGGCACTGCGCGAGGCAGGCATTCTTGAGGGATGAGAACTGGTAAAGGCCGGCGGCGATCAGTAAGCCCGCCGAAAACACTGTATCGATGCTCCACATCAGCATGGCATGGACGAGACCGGCGCGCTCAAGCCCCCACTGCAGGCAGGTGGCAGCTGCGCTGAAGGCCATCCAAGAAACGAGGTAGCCCCATAGAAAAGATTGGGTTGGCGCCACGCCTGCGCCGATTTTGCCGGACTTTTGCTCATAACGGTAGGCGCGCGCATACAGCAGGATTACCGGCGCAGCACTTGGCGTCATCATCGCGATCATCATGATCCACCACATCAGGAACATCAGGATCGCGTAAACGGGTGACCAGTCTTCGACCAGTGAGGAATGGATAGGCGGGGGAAATGACCACGTCGTCATGGCCATCACGCTCATGCCGGTGCCAGCTCCCGAGAGCAGCCACCACCACGCCAGCGCTGTAATGCTGATCAATCCCGCGACAACGACGACACGCTCACGCCTAACAAGCGCTTCGACCGGCGTCGGGCCTGTCACGTCAC
>JAYTQI010000056.1:0-12539 GCA_043746825.1 Hyphomicrobium sp.
GCCGATTCTGGCACCGTGTCGGACATCTCTTTCCAGAGCTTTAGGACGACGTTGCGCGACTTGTCATATCCGCCATCGAGAAAGACCGCGCCAAGCAGCGCTTCGATGGCATCAGCCAGAATAGTTGTCTTTTCGCGCCCGCCGCTGTCGGCTTCGCTTTCAGACAGAATGAGATGCTGGCCAAGATCAATGGCACGTGAAATCTTGGCGCAGGCTTCACCCCGCACCAGCCGGTTATAACGGCGCGCCAGCTCACCTTCTGTTGCGTCTGGATGCTGGCCGTTAAGCACTTCGGCAACAGCGAGGCCCAACACCCGGTCGCCGATGAACTCAAGGCGCTCGTTATCGCCGCGGTCGGTCTTGCCGCCACGGACGCTAGCGTGCGTCAGTGCACGTTCCAACAGCTCCGGGTCTTTAAAACGGTACCCAAGCTTGGTCTCAAGATCTTTGAATTTGCGTTTGCGCAACATGGCGGCTTAACCTACCGCACCACGTTAAAGAACCGGCTCCAACGAATATCGAACGGCCACGTCCAGGGTGACCACCAACGGAATGCATCCGGTTCATCGACGGCCGCAGAAAAGAAAACAACATCGGCGCGGCCAACAAAATTCTCAAAAGGGACATAGCCGACGCCGCGGGGACTTGGTACGCGGCTATCGCTGGAATTGTCGCGGTTGTCGCCCATCATGAAATAGTTGCCTGCCGGAACCTTGTAAGGCGCGGTGGTGTCGAGATAGCCTTCCGGCTCAAGATCAAGAACCTTATACTTGACCCCGTTGGGCAAGGTTTCTTCGTAGACATCGACGGGCTTTGCTGGCTGATACTTTTCCTCATGCGTCATGAAGGTGCCAGCTTTGACCTTCGGGACCGCCGTGCCATTGATATAGAGCACACCCTGGCGCATTTGGATTTCATCGCCTGGCAGTCCAATCACGCGCTTGATATAATCCGTTTCGTCATCCGAGGGTTTGCGGAAGACGGCGACATCACCGCGCTTCGGCTCAGAGGCAAGAACTCGTCCGCTTGAGATCATGTCAGGCAAAATCCGGAACGGCTCGGTGCAAGCTGTTGTCCAGGGAATGCACAGCGTGATTTTGCGCGGAAACGAATATTTGCTGTAGCCGTAAGACAGCTTCGAGACGAACAGATAGTCGCCAACCAGAAGCGTCTGCTTCATCGAGCCAGATGGTATGTTGAACGGCTGATAGAAGAAAATGCGCACGAACACGGCAATCGCGATGGCTTCCACGACGATAATTGCGGTTTCGGCCCAACCCGACCGTCCGGCTTTAGAGATGACGCTCATCAAAGGCTCCTAGTACGCCTCAATGCGGCGTGAGCCGGGGCGTCTTGCAAAACGGGGTGGCTATAGCGAGTTTGGCTATGTGGCGCAATCGGCGCTGGTGTCCCAGCCTGGAAAATCCAGCAAATCCAACATCAAAGACTTTGGTTGCTGGCGCACTTGAATTCAGACAGGCCGGTAATGGCTGCCACCATTTCGTTACTTAGCTGGCGGAGCCTTTGTCTTCCAGCGCCGAAACGATGACGATGGCCTCGGCAAGAGGATATTCATCCGTCAGGGTTAAATCGATCTTCGCGGTGTAGCCAGGTGGGGTGAGGCGTTCGAGTTGCCGGGCAGCACCGCCTTTTAGCCGCAGCGTTGGCCGGCCGTTTGGCGCGTTGACGACGCCAATATCGCGCAAATGCACACCATCGCGAAATCCTGTTCCCAACGCTTTTGACATCGCCTCTTTGGCTGCAAAGCGCTTGGCCAGCGTGTTTGCAGGATGGGCCCGCGCGTAAGCTCTGCGGCGCTCATCCGTGGTGAAGACTTTTTCCAGAAAACGGTCGCCGAAGCGCGCGAGTGTTTTTTCGATTCTGCGGATATCGACGATGTCGTTGCCGATGCCAAGGATCATGATTTGGTCAGGGCCTTGGCGCGCCCCTCCTCCATGGCACGCCGCATGGTGTGGATCGCGGGCTTCATACCAGCGAAGATCGCTTCGCCAATCAGAAAGTGCCCAATGTTGAGTTCGACGATTTGCGGCAATTCCGCAATCCGTTTCGCTGTCATGAAATCAAGGCCATGCCCCGCATGCACTTCCAGTCCGAGTCCAGCAGCGTAATTTGCAGCTTGTTCAAGTCGCGCGAATTCGCTTTCCGCCAGCGTCCTGTCGCCAGCGTCAATCGCATGACACCACGCGCCAGTATGCAACTCAACGACTGGGGCCTTGAGGGAAGCAGACGCCTCAATTGCCTCCCGGCCCGGTTCGATAAACATCGACACACGAATGCCCGCACGGGTTAACTGATCGACAAACGGTAGCAGCGTGCTGTGGCCACCCACAACGTCGAGCCCGCCTTCGGTTGTGCGCTCAGTGCGCTTTTCCGGCACAAGACACACGGCATGCGGTTTGATCTCCAGTGCGATGTCCAGCATCTGCTCAGTTGCGGCCATTTCGAAATTTAGTGGTTTCGAAATCTGCTCCTTAAGCCGCACCATATCGGCGTCTTGAATATGACGGCGGTCTTCACGCAAGTGGGCGGTGATGCCGTCAGCACCGGCTTCGATGGCGAGAAGTGCGGCCTTTACAGGATCGGGATGGTGGCCACCACGCGCATTGCGAATGGTGGCAACGTGATCAATGTTGACGCCTAGGCGGAGCGGGAGCGGCGAACGCGGGGGCATTTTCAGGAAGTCCACAAAAGGAACGCCGGGCTTGCCGCCGGCTCACGCGTGACTGCGGCGGTTCTGGAAAACCCGCACAGCACGGCGCGTAGGATAGCCTATTCAAAAAGCCTTTCCACGTTTGCAACCGTAGATTTCGCGCGCAACCCCGCGACAATGTGGTTCAGGTGCACAAGGTCAAAAACTTCAAGTTCAACGTGCATGACCGTGAAATCTGCGGCTTTGCGCACCATCTTGAGATTATCTATGTTGCCGCCGGTTTCACCAATGATACGCGCGATCTCAGCCAATGATCCCGGAGCATTGACGGCAGAAACGCTAATCCGCGCCGGAAATCTTTCATTGCGCTCGGGATCAACGTCCCAGGTCACATCGATCCAACCGGCATGCTCATAGTCTTTTAATCGCGGTGAATGGATCTGAAAGATCCGGATGCCTTCACCCGGAGACATCACGCCAACGATTCTGTCACCAGGGACTGCGCCACCAGGTTCAAACAAAACCGGCAGAGAACTATTCGGACCGCTACTCGCAATTGCCGACTTGTTGTCTCCGTCAGCGGCGCGGAATTTCAGGCTCATGACCTTCTCAATATTGAACCAGCCCTCTTGGCCCTTGGCGCGGCCGAACTTGCGCGTCGGCTTATAGCCCTGTTCCTGAATTTTCATTGCCGGTGCGATTGCCGTCACGACCTCTTGCAGGGCAATATCGTTCTTGCCAGCGGCCGCCAGCAAGTCTTCAACCGACTTCATGCCAAATCGCGCGAGAACTGCTTTGACCTTGTCGTCACCGTATTCAACGTTGTTGTCGGCAAGCGTTGCGGCGAGAAGCTGACGGCCAAGCTCGGCGTAGCGTTTTTTCTCAGCCTCCCGCGCCGCTTTGCGAATGGCAGCTCGCGCCCGGCCAGTCACCGCAAACTCTTCCCAGGCAGCGGGGCGGACATGCGACTTCGAGGTTTCAATGACCACTTCGTCGCCGTTGCGCAGACGCGTGTCGATCGGCACGTGGCGGCCATTGATGAAAGCTGCGACCGCCTCATTGCCGACGTCGGTGTGAACCGCATAGGCAAAATCAAGCGGCGTAGCGCCCCGTGGCAGTGCGATGAGACGGCCTTTGGGCGTGAAGCAGAAGACTTGATCGTGAAAAAGCTCGAGCTTGGTGTGCTCCAGAAATTCTTCTGGGTTTTCAGCCTCAAGCAGCGTCGATATCATGGTTCTGAGGCGGCCAAACGGACTGTCCTCCCGGTCCGCGCCATTGGCCCCGTTCAGCGCCTTGTCAGCGTTTGGACGTTTCGACGCCTCTTTGTAGAGCGCGTGGGCCGCGATGCCGAATTCTGCGACACGATGCATAGCATGGGTGCGGATTTGCAATTCAGCCCGCTGATGGCGCGGCCCATAAACGGTCGTGTGAATAGACTGGTAGTTATTGCGCTTGGGAGCTGAGATGTAATCCTTGAAGCGCCCCGGCACCGTGCCCCAGGTGGTGTGCACAATGCCGAGCACCCGGTAACAATCGTCAATCGTGTCCACGGTAACGCGAAACGCATAGATGTCAGAGAGCTGTTCCAAGCTGATCTGCTTGTGCGCCATCTTGCTCCAGATGGCATAAGGTTTTTTTTCCCGCCCAGACGTCTCCGCCTTGATACCGGCGTCGGATAATTTGCGCGCCAAGGCTTGGCGGATTTCCTCAACTAGGCCTTTATTTCGGCCTCGCAGTTCGACAAGCTTTTCGGTGACCGCCTGATAGGCTTCCGGGTGCAGCCAGCGGAAAGAATGATCTTCGAGTTCCTCGCGCACCGTCTGCATGCCCATCATACCAGCGAGCGGGGCGTAGATATCGAGGGTTTCTTCGGAATTGCGTTTGCGGCTCTCGGGCTTCATGTGCTCAAGCGTGCGCATATTGTGCAGGCGGTCCGCGAGCTTGACGAGCAGCACCCGGATGTCACTCGAAATTGCAATCAGAAGCTTGCGAAAATTCTCTGCCTGCTCGGCCTTCACCGACACCAGGTCAAGCCGCTTAATTTTCGTGAGGCCATCGACGAGGCTGCCGATTTCTGGCCCAAACATATGATCGATTTCGGCGCGCGTCGCATCCGTATCTTCGATGACGTCATGCAGCAACGCCGTTGCAATCGTGGCGTCGTCGAGTTTGAGTTCGGTCAGGATGGCGGCGACTTCGAGGGGATGAGAAAAATACGGCGCGCCAGACGCCCGCTTCTGGTTGCCGTGGGCCTTCATGGCATAGACATAGGCGCGGTTAAGCAGCGCTTCGTCCGCTTTTGGATCGTATTTGAGAACCCGTTCGACGAGTTCGTATTGCCGCATCATAGCCCGCCGCACTCCTTGAGGCGGTCAGCCTAGCCAAAAAATTGCTGAAGCTGAAAGTAAAATGGACTCGCAGCTGCGCCACAGGCCCATGATTATTTAAGTTGTCAGCGCATCCGGTCGCGCGGATCACGGTCACGGTCACGGGGATCGCGATCCCGGTCGCGATCTCGCGGACCACCACCGGAACCAATATTGGCCGAGGGCTCAAGCGGTGTCATGCTCTCGAGGCCACGTAGCAGCTGTTCTTCGGTCATGACGTCAACCTGGGTATCGCTTGATGCATCGTCGCGGCCCAAAACTGGGGCGCGGCGGTCAACGGGCAGAAGCGGCGCTGCAGCGGCTTCCGGCTCATCCACTTCGGTGTTCTTCTGGATCGAACTGATCAGCGCTTCTTTCATGTCCTCAGGTGCGATGGACTTTTCGGCAATCTCGCGCAACGCAATAACGGGGTTCTTGTCGTCATCGGCCGAGACTGTAATGGCGCTTCCATTGGCAATTGAGCGGGCGCGATGTGCCGCCAAAAGCACCAGCTCAAAGCGATTTGGGATCTTATCGACGCAGTCTTCGACGGTGACGCGTGCCATGGGCTGGTCGTCCTTCGCTAATGGGAGCTGAGCATGTGGTGAAAACCAACGCAACGTGCGCCGGAAGACCCTTTAGCCTGCCGCGCGCGATTACATTGACCCTGATTGCCACGGCTAGAGGCCGAAATCAAGGGGCGAGTACTTTTTGCACCATGTTCAGACCCCTCTGATAAATCGAGATTTTTCGTCACATTTCTGATGCAATTCCAGCACCCCAGCACAATCTGTTTCTCAATTGCGGGGGTTTGTATTCGCGGGGCTTATGTTGCATTCAATTTGACAAGGCAGACGCGTGGTAGATTGTTACATAGTATCACTTGCGCTGTAAAGTCACGCTGACAAAAGTCTCATAGTTTGGAAGCCGGCAAGTCTGGTCCACCACGGCGCTCGTAATTTATGCAGTGCTGAATAATTGGGTGAAATAATGCATTTCTATGCGACGGAGCGAGTTGCGCTCTTTATTGATGGCGCCAACCTTTATGCGACAGCCAAATCGCTCGGCTTCGACATCGATTACAAACGGCTTCTGACGATGTTCCGCCAGAAAGGGCAATTGGTTAGAGCGCTCTACTACACAGCGCTCGCCGAGGAGCAGGAATATTCTTCGATCCGCCCGTTGATCGATTGGCTGGACTACAATGGCTTTACAATGGTGACCAAGCCGACCAAGGAGTTCACGGACGCTACCGGCCGCCGCAAGGTCAAAGGCAACATGGACATTGAGCTTGCAGTCGATGCCATGCGCCTCGCAGACTCGCTCGATCACATAGTGATCTTCTCGGGCGATGGTGACTTCCGCTCGCTTGTGGCCGCCCTTCAGCAAAAGGGCAAGCGGGTCAGTGTTATCTCGACGCTGCAGACCCAACCCCCAATGGTTGCCGATGAACTGCGCAGACAGGCTGACCAGTTTATTGATCTCGCTGATATCGAGAGCATGATTTGCCGCGACGCAACTTCACGTCCCGTCCGCGAGCCGCGGACGTTTGCGCCCGTCCGTGCGGGCACACAATCTTTTACTCCCCGCGACTCGAGCTATCAAGATGACGACCTCCAGGAAGAGGTCTAGATAGCGGCTTTGAAAGCAAGAGTGGAAAAATGAGTGGCGGAGGTAAAGCGAAGGCACCTCCTCTGGTCCCACCAGAAGCCCCAAAAGATTGCCCGCTGTGCCCGCGCCTCGTTGAGTACCGGCGCACGAATTCAAGCGAAGAGCCAACCTGGTTTAATGGCGCGGTTCCCTCTTTTGGCGGCGATGATGCTCAGCTGCTCATCATCGGACTGGCGCCAGGGCGCAACGGCGCCAACCGCACCGGTCGGCCATTTACGGGCGACTACGCTGGCGATCTGCTGTACGCCACGCTACTTAATTTTGGTTTCGCGGCAGGCCGCTATGAGGCCCGGCCAGATGACGGCCTGAAGCTCAAGGGCTGCATGATCAGCAACGCCGTGCGCTGCGTCCCACCCGAGAATAAGCCAACACCCACTGAGATCACCACCTGCCGTCCGTTTTTTGAAGCCCGCGTTGCGGCCCTGCCAAAGCTTCGCGTCATGCTGGCACTTGGCCGTATTGCGCATGATCAGACGCTGACCGCGTTAGGCTTGCGCAAGGGGCTCTTTCCCTTCGCCCACGGCGCGCGTCACGACATCGGCCAGGGCCGCGTGCTGTACGATAGCTTCCATTGCTCGCGCTACAACACCAATACGAAGCGTCTGACGGTCGAGATGTTCCGTTCCGTGTTTGCTGCAATTTGCGCCGAACTCGGGCCCAGCCGAAGCTAGTCCGGCTGGTTGAATAATTTTTGTCCGGCCCGCAAGATTGCCGGAAGCAGCGACGCATGAGTGTGCGGCGGATGCACGGGATAGACCACGCGCTCAAGCACACCGTTGTGAATGATCATCGTTAATCGCTTGAGATATGTGATGCCTCCGGTATCAAAGCGCGGCAGCCGAAGCGCATCAGCAAACGCAAAATTATGATCGCTCAGCAGCGCGAATGGCAGCGCGAGACGCTCAGAGAATTCGTTCTGATAGGCGGTCACCTGGCTGCTCAAACCAAAGACTTCATGGCCCTGAGCGGTGATTTCGGCATAGTGGTCGCGAAAGCCCTCGGCCTGCGGTGTTGAGCCATGCGCACCGGGGATTTTGTCCCAGTCAGGCGGGTTGGCTAAGCCCGGGGTGCCGGTGAAGGGATAGACGAAGACAATCGCCGCGCCATAGCGCGTGCGTAAGTTCACCGTGCCATCAAGCGTCGAGGGCAAATCAACATCGGGCATCAGCAATCCTGGCAACAAATGACGGGCACCACCGTCGTCATTCGGCGCTGGCCAGGGCCAAGTGGTCATCTTGGGTTCGCCTTCAGCCACCCCAGGACGTCGGCCGCGTTCCTGTCCGGTGGGAATATCGGATAAAAGACTTGCGTGATCTTTCCGCCGTCAATTATTAGCGCCATGCGCTTCAGCAGTGTGCGCCCGGCAACGTCCATCGACGGCAAACGCAAGGTGTGTGCAAAATCAAGCTTCGCATCAGATAGAAGCGGGAACGGCAGGTGCAGACGCTTTACTGCCTCGAGCTGGTAGCCGGTATCTTGCGTCGAGAGACCGAATACGTAGCCGACGCCAGCCGCAAGCAATTTAACATGATGATCACGGAATGCGCAACTTTGTGGCGTGCAGCCGCGCGCACCAGGAATGTCATCCCAGCCCTCCGGCAGCGTGACACCCGGCTGACCGGTCATCGGATAAGCATAGACCACCGTGCGGCCATTCAGACGCGCCAGCGAAACAGGTGATCCATCCGTTGATGCCAATTCGAGATCAGGAATTTCCATGCCGGGCAGATGGCGCGCCGCTCCATCATCATCGGGAGCTGGGATTTGCGACCAATCAACACTTCGCAAATTTGGCTGGACCAACGCCCCTACCCCTTATCCCGCATGATGCGGGATTTCTCGCGGTCCCAGTCGCGCTTCTTTTCACTGTCGCGCTTGTCGTGCAGCTTCTTGCCCTCCGCCAATCCGACCTTGAGTTTGGCGCGGCCCTTCTCATTGAAATAGAGCTCGAGCGGCACAATCGTCATGCCCTTGCGCTCGATGCCGTTGGCGAGTTTGACGATCTCGCTTTGCTTCAAAAGCAGTTTGCGTTTGCGGCGCGGCTCGTGCTGGAACAGCGAGGCGCCCTTGTATTCCGCGATATAGCTGTTGATCAGCCAGACGCCGCCGTCCTCAACTGACGCGTAGCTTTCCGTGATGTTGGTCTGGCCAACGCGCAGCGATTTCACCTCTGAGCCCAGCAGCATGACGCCCGCTTCCCAGCTCTCGGTGATGAAGTACTCGTGGCGCGCCTTGCGGTTTTCCGCGATCAGCGTGGTGCCGTCGTCTCTTTTGGAGGCCATGGCTTATCTGCCTCGTGCGCGGATCACTCGGCCGCCTTGGCGTCAAGGAGCCCAAGCTGCGCGAGTACCGTATCCACCGCCTTCTTGGTCGCGTCTGAAACCGGCACCATCGGCAATCGCATTTCGGCCGAACAGATACCAAGCCTGGAGGCTGCGTATTTGACAGGCCCCGGATTAGATTCAATGAACAAAACATCGAACAACGGCATCAAGCGGTCTTGAATGCTCAGTGCCTTCTTGAAGTCGCCCGCGATACAAGAATTCTGCAACTCCGCGCATAGTTTTGGCGCGATGTTGGATGCCACCGATATGCAGCCACGCCCGCCGTGCGCCATGAAGCCGAGCGCCGTCGCATCTTCACCGGATAACTGGCAGAAGTTTTCCTTGCACGCCAAGCGCTGCTGTGAGGGCCGTGCCAAATTGGCTGTTGCGTCCTTGACGCCCGCAATGTTTTTCAATTCGGACAACCGCGCCATCGTTGCGACCGACATATCGACAATCGACCGGCCCGGGATGTTGTAAATGATGACGGGAATATTGATTGCATCATTGATGGCTTTGAAGTGCTGGTAGAGCCCTTCCTGCGTCGGCTTATTGTAGTAGGGCGTGACGATCAGCACGGCGTCGGAGCCAGCCTTCTCGGCGTACTGCGAAAGCTCTATGGCTTCATCGGTTGAATTCGAGCCCGTACCAGCGATCACAGGCACCCGCTTTTTTGCAATCTGGACCGTGAGGTCGATCACCCGCTTGTGCTCGTCGAAATCAAGCGTTGGGCTCTCGCCGGTCGTACCCACGGGTACGAGGCCGTGCGTGCCCTCCGTGATCTGCCAATCCACCAGCCGGGTATAGGCCGCCTCGTCGAGCGCTCCATTGCGGAAGGGCGTAATGAGCGCCGTTATTGAGCCTTTGAACATGAACCTGCCTTGAGAGATCAGAGCCTTAACCTGCAATGGCTCATGCTGTTGGTTGCATAGGCTTTGCGGCCGGGGCGGCCCCTAGTCACGGTCTTGCCGCACGCTTGTGCGACGTCGCCTAGCCAAAACGCTTGCGCCAGACCATGCCACACCGCTTAAATAGTCAATAAGCAGAGACGTGGACAGGCGAAATAAGCCGCGACATTAAGCGCTCGCGGGGACAGCCGCAAGGCACCGGTATTTTTAACCTTGGGCAAACGCAGGCCAACATGTTGAGGACGCGAATGTTCAAGCCCTTCCGCCACCAAAGCGGGCGCACACTTAAGTCCCAGACTTCGCCCAATCTTTGGGCTGGCCTGTTGGCATTGGTCGTCATAACGGCTCAGACCGCCGTCGCCGATGTACCCGACAGCCCGGCGCCCTCTCTTCTAACGACTGAAAAAGACCACGTCGCCAAACTCGATGCCGCGCTGGCCAGCGTCCGGGATTACGCGCCATCCAAGGAAGATGCTGAGCGCATCCGCGAAGCCATCACCACCATCAAGACCAACAGCATGGGCCGCTTCGCCGAGCTCAAGAACGAGATCAAGGACGGGCCGGGCAAGAAGTTGATCGAATGGGCGCGGCTGCGCGCGGGTTATGGCGACGCCTCCGAATACCGGACTTTCCTTAAAGACAATCCGCTCTGGCCTGAGCGCGCGCTCATGACCCAGCGCATGGAGGAAGCGCTGTTCTTAAATGGCGGCAGTGTTTCGACCATCAAAGAGTATTTCAAATCAGGCCAGCCCGAAACCGGCATAGGGCACGCGGCGCTGGCGTCCGCCTATCTCGCAGAAGGCAACAAGGAGGAAGCCAAGAAGCTCGCTTCCAAGGCCTGGCGCGAATTGCCGATCCCAGGTTCGCTGGAAACAGGCTTCCTCAAGCGCTTCAGCGAAGTTCTGGATGAGAAAGATCACAAATGGCGCTTTGACCGCATCATCACCGACGATGTCCGCTGGGCTGGCAATCGCTCCGAACGCGCCGCTGTCGCCCGCCGAGTCATTCCACTTCTCACAGGCGCGGAACAACGAAAGGCCACCGCCCGGCTCGCAGTGTTTACGAAATCCGACAATGCCAAAGCCTTAATGGATGCACTTGGTGAAAACTCAGGAACAGACTACGGCCTGATCTTTCACCGCGCCCAGTTGCTGCGTAAAGCTGGTAAGACTGCGGATGCCGCAAAGCTTATTTTGTCCGTGCCACCAGATCCGCAAAAAATTGCGGCGCTTGATGAGTGGTGGGCCGAGCGCCGTCAGCTCGCTTATGGCGCGCTGAAAGAGAATAACCCCAAGCTCGCCTATGAGCTGACCAAAGACGCCGGGCCCTTGTCAGTCAACCCGCTGAAAGAACAGACCTTCATGGCGGGGTGGATTGCGTTCCGGTATTTGAAAGATCCAGTCTCAGCCGAGAAACATTTCAAAGATCTCGTCAAAGCGGCGGACGGCCCCTTGAGCCGCGCCAAGGCTGCGTATTGGCTGGCCCGGATCGCGGAGTCGAAAGGCGACAAGGCGGGCGCGGCTGAGTATTTCAAGACCGCCGCCCAGGACCGCGACACCTTCCACGGGCTTCTGTCCATGCAGAAGCTCAATCCTGGCAGCCACAAACTCGAGGTCACGCCACCTGCGTTCCCAAGCGCTGAGCAGCTTGCGAATTTCACCTCCCTTGACGCCGTCAAAGCTGTCGTCGTGGCGCGCAAGGCGGGCCTGTCGCGCGAACTGACCCGGCCCTTTCTGACCAGTTTGCGCATCAATCTCCCCGGCGAAGCGGAAGCCGGCATGATTGCGCACTTGGCGGACGCGATTGGCGACACGCAGATGTCGCTGCGGCTCGCCAAGTCATCTATCGCCAAGGGCCAGAACCTGATCACCTACGGCTATCCGGTGCACCCGTTCCCAGCTTACAAGCCGTTGCGGCCGCCGCCTGAGCTGCCGTTCCTGCTTGGCGTTGCCCGGCAAGAAACTGAGTTTGAGCCGCAGACGGTTTCTGGCGCAGGTGCTAAAGGCCTATTGCAGGTCATGACGGTGACGGCGAATGAGATCTGCCACGACTACAAATTTAAATGCGAGATTCCGAGGCTGCTGACCGACAACGAATACAACGTCAAAATTGCCTCGGCTTATATTGCCAATCACATGGATTCATTTGGCGGCTCTTACATTCTCGGACTTGCAGGCTACAACGCAGGGCCTGGACGGGCGCGGCAATGGATCCGCGAGTTCGGCGATCCGCGTGATCCCAAGGTGGACCCCATTGACTGGATCGAGCGAATCCCGATCACAGAGACCCGCGAGTACGTCACCAAGGTGCTGGCGAACATTCAAACCTATCGCGCCCGCCTTGGCGGCCAGGACAATGCCTTGCGGATTGAGGAAGATTTGCAACGCGCGCGCGGTAACGTCAAAGTGCCTGAAGGGGCTAAGGATGACAATCATCCGGGCACTGCGGCCGATACCGAGGGTTGAGACGGCGCGACTATTTTGAGTGCGATTTTGGGGCTAAGATGCGCGAAGCAGCGAAAATATTCAGAGATATCTATTTTACCGCTGGCGACGGTCTGCGGCTGTACGCCCGCCACTATCCCGCCCGCGCGCCGTCC
>JAYTQI010000057.1:0-2435 GCA_043746825.1 Hyphomicrobium sp.
GGACGCCTGGATGAAGTGGCAGGAAGCCCATCCCGAAACCGGCACTATCCCCGGTTTTGCGAAATTGCAATCGCGCGTCTATCAGCTCATTGATCCCAATTTCAAAGTGTTTCTGGACCCGGACGCGAAAAACGAAATCCGGCGCGAGGAAATCGTGTGGGGTGGCGTAGTCAAAGACGGCATTCCGGCGTTGACCAATCCAAAACTCATTGCGGCTGGCGATGCCAGCTATATGAATGACAGCGATCTGGTATTTGGCATTGCCATCAACGGCGACGTGCGCGCCTATCCGCTGCGCATCATGGACTGGCACGAGATGTTCAACGATGTCATTGGCGGCGTGCCGGTCAGCCTCGCCTACTGCACGTTGTGTGGGTCGGGCATTTTGTTTGAAACAGCGGTCGCGGGCCAGAGCGCACCATTTGTGTTTGGCTCGTCTGGCTTTTTATTCCGCTCAAATAAGCTGATGTACGATCAGGCCTCGCATTCGCTGTGGAACCAATTCACCGGCCGCCCGGTTGTTGGCGCGCTGACGGGTTCTAGGATCGTGCTGAAAACCCGGCCGGTTTTGATCACAAGCTGGGGCGACTGGAAAGGTGGGCACGCGGACACAAAAGTCTTGAGCCTCGAGACCGGCCACAAACGCGATTATGGCTCGGGCGTGGCCTATCGCGATTATTTCGTGTCGCCGCGTCTGATGTTTCCAACCAACGTTGATACCAGCAAATTGCAGCCCAAGGATTACGTGTTTGCGTTGCGCTCGTCGGTTGTCGAAAAGGCCTGGCCGCTGTCCTTGTTCGCGGGCAGCGCCGTTATCAATGATCGTGCCGGAGTTCTGGATCTGGTTTTGACCGGCAATGCCGCAACGCGCTCGGTCCGGGCCTATCGATCAGAAGGCCATACCTTTATGGCGGGTGCTAGCGCAGACACGCTCAAAGATGGCGAGGCGAGTTGGCGCGTGACCGACGATGCGCTCGTTGGGCCCAAGGGCGAGACCTTAGCCCGTCTGCCGGGCCACATCGCCTACGCCTTCGCGTGGACCGGCTATTTCGGCAGCACGGGCGAATTGGCGCCCGGAGCCAATGTGGCCCAGTAACCATAGATCGATAGCGCGGGCTTTACCGCACGGGCTAAGGATGGCCGCCCCACCTTTGCCGTAAATCCCGGCGCACCTTGAGTACAAGGGAAGTGGCACATTTCTTACATTTTGCGTTTCGGGGGATTTCATGGCGTTGCGTTCGAATGGCCCGCGGGCAGGTGGGGGCGATCTTGGGCCTGGGCAAATTGCCGAGCACGGCAGTCACGGCGGGTTATTCGCCACCATTGTCTCAGCCGTCGCGCTGCTGTTTTCCGGCATGTCGTATTACGAGAGTTCGATGAAGTCCGCCGAGCTCACGGTCTATGTGCCTCCGATGGTGCACTACGCCCGCGATGGCGCCGATGTATTCAATGTTCCTATTACAATATCGAACGACGGCGCGCAGGCCGGCACAGTTTTGTCGATGGTGCTGGATGTTGAAAATCTCGACCCCAAAGCTGAGCGCAAATCGGTGCGCTTGCATTCGGTCTTCCTCGGCGATTATCCGCGCGATGATAAAGTGCCATTGCGCTCGTTTGCGCCGCTGTCTGTTCCAGGACATGGCACGATCACCGAGACGGTGCGGTTCTACAACATGGGCGAGGGCATGCCTTTGCTCGTCACCGACGCGGGTGATTTTAAATTTACTCTGACGCTGAACGTGGCGCAAGCTTCGGGCGGCTTGCTTGATAGTCTGACGAAGACCGAGGTGAAGCCGATTCAGTTCACGCTCAACCTGCCGTACTTCCCGGTTCAGCACGTTGCCAACCGCAATGGCACCGTCGGCATGTATAACAAGGATTGGAAGACGGCGGTCTCGACAAACACGGAATCAGCGGCCAGCCGGAAGGTGGAGAGCGGGTCTGGTGAAGCTCAGCCCGAAGTGAAGCCTGAGGTCAAGCCCGAGGCGCCAGAGATGAAACCCGAAGCGCCGAAGCCCGCGCCGCAAAATGGGCAGAATAAGTAGGGCAGGTGTCATCCTCGGATTTATTCCGAGGATGACATCCGTCACTTCCCCGCTTCCCCCGACACCTTATCCTGGCGCTTGACCAGTTTGCCCCAGCTCGCATCATAGCCGTGCACGAGGTCGGTCGGGCCTTTGGCGTCAACAAGCGGGCGGCTCTCGCCGTGCCAATAAAAAATTCCACCCGCCAAGTTGACAATGCCGGCCGCGCCCGCAGCTTTGAGACCTGGCGTGACGCGCTGGGCGAGTTTGGACGAGCGCACGCCGACCGAGCAATAAAACACGGCGATCTTGCCTTTGATGGCATCGGCATGTTGTGTGAGGAACGCGCTCGCTGTTAAACCGGGATCGACATTGATGGCGCCGTCGAGATGGCTGACGGCATATTCCTCC
>JAYTQI010000058.1:0-5329 GCA_043746825.1 Hyphomicrobium sp.
AGCGTTGCGCCCAGAGGCAGACCGATGAGGGCGGCGAGGGTCACGGCCGTCAGGCTGACTTTGAGCGACAACCCGACGATTTCTAACAATTGGCTATCGAATCCGGCAATCAGCCGGGCAGCGGTTGAAATTGCTGAAAAGGTATCCTGCACCGGCGTTATTCCCTTTTTATCATATCGAATAAGTCACTAACTGCATCGCGCACGAGGATTTTCTTCCACGCTATTGGACGAAGGAACATGTTTGCCTCGAACTGAATTGCTGACTACTCTCTCATGAATATCGACGCGCCACGAAGAGCGCACAACATACCTCCGGAGGGAACCGAACGATGCTCAAGGCTCTGGTCATCGATCCTGGCAAATGCACGGGATGTAAGCAGTGCGAAATGGCCTGTTCGCTCGAAAATGAGGGCGAATTCAACGTCTCCAAGTCGCGAATCCGGGTGTTCGATTTCCATGAATTGGGCCAGATGGTCCCCTACACCTGCACACAGTGCGCCGAGGCGTGGTGCCAGCAGGCTTGTCCAGTGAATGCCATCACCACGGACGCTGCGACCGGCGTCAAAATTGTGCACGAGAACCTTTGCGTTGGGTGCAAGGTCTGCACCATTGCTTGCCCGTTCGGCACAGTAAATTATAACGCTTCAACTGGCAAAGTCATTAAATGCGATCTTTGTCAGGGCAGCCCGGCCTGTTCGGATGCCTGCCCAACAGGTGCCATTACCTATCAGGACGTTGAGCAAACCGGCCACGATAAGATGAAGCTCTGGGCCGCGAAAGCTGGCGCCTCGGCTGATCGCACCCAGACCAATGCGCCGGTCGTTAAGCACTAAACGCCACAGCTGACCGGAGGGGTGCCTTTCAGCCCTCCGGATTGACGCACAAAAAATGGATAGAACGCCAGCTCTTCGGGTGGCCTAAAGGCCCCAAGAGTCCGGCTAAAACAAATAGGAGATGCAGGATGGGTTGGGCACGTAAGATCCTCAGGATCAATCTGACCGCTGGCACGGTGAAGTCAGAGCCGCTCAATATGGCTTGGGCCGACAAGTATCTAGGCCAGCGCGGTCTGGCCAGCAAATACCTTATTGAGGAAATTGATCCAAAAACCGATCCACTCGGACCGGCCAACAAGATCATATATGCGACGGGGCCGCTGACCGGTACCGCGGCATCAACGGGCGGACGCTATTCGGTTATCACCAAAGGCCCTCTGACCAACGCCATCGCCTGCTCAAACTCGGGCGGCTATTTCGGCGCAGAGTTGAAGTTTGCTGGCTGGGACATGGTGATTCTTGAAGGCAAGAGCCCCAAGCCCGTCTACATCACGATCTTCGACGATAAGTGCGAAATTCGCGATGCCTCCAAAATCTGGGGCACCAGCGTCTGGCATACGGATGCGTGGCTCAAGACCGAGCATCAGGATCCGATGCTGCACGTTGCAGGCATTGGCATCGCTGGTGAAAAGCAAGTGCTCTACGCGGCCATCGTCAACGATCTCCATCGTGCAGCGGGCCGCTCGGGCGTTGGCGCTGTTATGGGCTCCAAAAACGTCAAAGCCATCGCCGTACGCGGCACGGGCGGAGTCAAGGTTCGCGATGGCAAGGCGTTCATGACGTCAACGGCGGCCGGCAAGAAAGTCTTGGCCGCCAATGCTGTCACAGGTCAGGGTCTGCCAGCTTATGGCACCCAAGTCTTGATGAACGTCATCAATGAAGCTGGCGCACTGCCAACCCGCAATCATCGGCAAGTCCAGTTTGAAGGCGCGCATGATATTTCGGCGGAAGCCATGGTCACGCCGCGCAAGAGCGACGGCAAGAAGAACTTATTGACTAACCAGGCTTGCTTCGGCTGCACCATCGCCTGCGGGCGTATCTCTAAGATCGACGAGAACCACTTCAGCATCAAGAACAAGCCTGAGTACTGGCACGCATCTGGTGGCCTTGAATATGAAGCGGCCTGGGCGCTGGGCTCCAACACCGGCGTCAACGATCTCGAAGCCCTGACCTACGTGAACTTCATTTGCAACGAGCAAGGTTACGATCCGATCTCGTTCGGCGCCACTGTCTCGGCTGCGATGGAGCTCTATGAAATGGGCCTCATCACCAAGGAAATGACCGGCGGCATTGAGCTCAAATTCGGTTCAGCAGAAGCGCTCGTCGCCTGCTGCGAATTGACGGGCAAGGGCGAAGGCTTCGGCAAGGAATTGGGCCTCGGCTCGCTGCGTCTGTGCACCAAGTACGGACATCCGGAATTGTCGATGTCGGTCAAGGGCCAGGAATTCCCGGCTTACGACTCGCGCGGCATTCAGGGCATGGGCCTGACCTATGCAACCTCGAACCGTGGTGCTTGCCACTTGCGCTCTTACACCGTGTCGTCGGAAATTCTCGGTATCCCGGTCAAGACCGATCCGCACGCCACGGAAGGCAAGGCTGGCTTGGTCAAGGCGTTCCAAGATGCGACAGCCGCCGTTGACTCGTCGGGCCTTTGCGTGTTCACGACCTTTGCCTGGACGCTGAACGATATCGCTCCTCAGGTCGATGCAGCGTGTGAAGGTAACTGGACGCCAGAGAAGATGTTGGAGACAGGTGAGCGCATCTGGAACATGGAGCGCATCTTTAACAACCGTGCAGGCTTCACAGCTAAAGACGATAACCTGCCGCCGCGCTTGCTGAAGGAAGCTGCCCAGACCGGCCCAGCCAAGGGTCTGGTCTCTGGTCTCGCGGTCATGCTGCCGGAATACTACCAGCTCCGTGGCTGGACCTCGGACGGCGTGCCGACGAACGAGACACTGTCGCGGCTCTCGCTCTAAGGCCACGGCCTCGAGCTCCTGGGCCCAACGGCTTGAACATGAAGGCCGGCTGCAGCCAAAAATCCTGCGCCGGTCTTCTTTTTGACTACCAACCAAAAGCGGTAACCTATAACAAAAAGGCCTGGCTCGATCAGGGCATGTGGCTTCTTAAGCTCGAAGGAAACGCCATGCATCATGTCATCGTCGGCTCTGGTCCTGCGGGTGTCACCGCGGCGGAAACAATCAGAAGCATCAACACGTCCGCCCAGATCACACTTATCGGCGGTGAGGGCGAGGCGCCCTATTCGCGCATGGCCATTCCTTACCTCTTGCACGGTGACATCGAAGAGAAGGGCACGCATCTGCGTCAACAGG
Organism: Hyphomicrobium sp.; assembly: GCA_043746825.1. Taxonomy (GTDB): domain Bacteria; phylum Pseudomonadota; class Alphaproteobacteria; order Rhizobiales; family Hyphomicrobiaceae; genus Hyphomicrobium_B. The sequence continues at coordinate 3,166 of JAYTQI010000058.1, forward strand.
CGGGTCATTACGACAGCCTCGGCATCGATTATAAAAACGCCCGTATCGCGGGCATTGACGCCACTTCAAAAACGCTTTGGACGACAGCCATTGAGCCAATAAAATACGACCGGCTACTTCTCGCGACCGGTGCTGCCCCCATCATTCCGCGCTTTGAAGGCTCGGATTTGCCGGGCGTCCACACCTGCTGGACACTGGCGGATGCCCGAGCGATCACACAACTGGTTGGCAAAGGCACGCCCGTTTTGCTGGTAGGCGCTGGTTTCATCGGCTCGATCGTTCTCGAAGCGCTGCATAAGACGGGAGCGGAACTCACCGTTGTTGAAATCGCGCCGCGTATGGTTGCGCGCATGATGGACGAGACGGCGGGTGGTATGCTCGGGCGCTGGTGCACGGAGCACGGTGTGCGGGTGTTGACCAACACCAAGGTTGAGCGGATCCTCCAGGGCAGCGGCACCGGCCCTTCTAAGCTCTCAGTTGGCCTCTCGAATGGTGAATTTATTCCAGCAACGCTTGTCGTTCTCGCCGCTGGCGTGCGCTCGAATACGGCGCTGCTTGCTGGCACTGGCGCTAAGATAGGCCAGGGTATCGCAGTCAATCAGTTCCTTGAGACGAACGTGCCGGGCATCTTTGCGGCAGGCGATTGTTGCGAGGGCGTTGACCTCTCGACCGGTAAACCGGATATGCTTGCCATTCAGCCGGTCGCCGTCGAGCATGGCCGCTTGGCTGGGCAAAACATGGCGGGTCAAAAAACCCCTCATCGCGGCTCGCTTAACATGAACGTGCTCGACACGCTTGGGCTGATTTCGTCGTCCTTCGGCAATTGGCAGGGTGTGCCAAATGGCAAGACCTCAAGCATGACGGATGAGAAGAATTTCAAATACCTGAAGCTCAACTTCCTGGGCGATAAATTGATTGGCGCGCAGTGTGTTGGCATGACCGATCATGTCGGCATGTTGCGGGGCCTGATCCAGACGGGCTTCAAACTCGGGCCGTGGCGTGATATCCTGATGAAATCGCCAGAGCGGCTAGCAGAAGGCTACGTCGGCGTGATGCAGGCGAGGCCGAGCGTTGGCCCATCTGGCCCGCACACGCGGATGCCGACGCAGAGTCCCGCCCATTAAATACGAGAGACGAGAGGATGACGGCCGCATGCTGGTGACGTTAAAGCTTTACGCGTCACTAGGTGTGTATCTCCCAGACGGCGCGCTAAAAAATGAAGCCAAGGTCGAAGTGCCGGACGGCACGACGATTCGTCAGCTTCTTGACGATCACAACGTGCCGCCGGTGTCATGCCATCTTGTGCTGTTGAATGGCCACTTCCAGGCCCCAGCAATCCGCGCGGGTGTCAAACTCAATGAGGGCGATGCCCTCGCTGTCTGGCCGCCGGTGGCGGGCGGATGAGTCACGCTCCGTCTCCCTTTAGCGACGAACGCGTCATGTCGATCTCGGCAAGCGAATTCGGCGCATCCATTGCGCTCACCGGCGCCCATAGCGTGGCCAATGACGGCACTGTGATCTTCGACGTCGGCAAGGGACACGCCGAAATCACATTTGAGGAACTGCCCGGCGTGCGCCTAGGCGGGCTGCTGCAATTGCCGCGCGCGAAGGTTTTCATCAAATTCCGCGATGTCACCCCACAGGAGCGCGAAGCATTTTTGCGCTTATTCGATGTCGCCTTCCAGCGCGGCGGCGGCTGATTTTAAGCGTCTTGCGCAACTTCTGGCCCACTATGGTTGCTGCAGAGACTGTTCCGCGCGATAGACTGCAATCGAACCTCAAAGCAACGAGCCGCGGTTGCGTGTTGCGCGGTCACGATTGAAGCAAGAACAGCAAGCGGTCATGGCGCAACTGACAGACGATTGTTTTGCATTCGGCGGACCGCTTTTGACGGTCGATGATGTCGAGCGCTTAATTGCCGCGCGCGTAAACTCCTTGACCGGCACAGAGACTGTCCAGATGTCAGCGGCGCTGGGCCGGGTCTTGGCCCACGATTTGATTTCGCGGATTGCGTTGCCATCTTTCGATAACTCAGCCGTTGACGGCTACGCGGTCGCGTATCGCGGACTTAATACGGTAAACGAAACGCGTCTCAGCGTTCATGAGCGTATTCTCGCCGGTCATGCAGGTACCCGCGCGGTGGGCCCAGGGGAAGCGGCGCGCA